>RGES01000251.1 GCA_009917805.1 Verrucomicrobiota bacterium | reverse complement strand
GCGGCGAACGCCCCTCCCACCCCGAACTGCTCGACCACCTGGCGACCCGCTTCATGGTCGACGGCTGGTCGCAAAAACGCTTCCTCCGCGGACTCGTGCTGAGCCATGCCTACCGTCTCAGCAGCGCCAACCACGCCGAAGGACTGAGCCTCGACCCGGAGAACCGTCTCTTCTGGCGCATGAACCGCCAACGCCTCGAAGCCGAGGCCATTCGCGACTCCCTGCTTAAGGTCAGCGGCGAACTCACCGCCAAGTCGGGCGGCCCCTCCCTGGCCCTCGAAATCATCGAGAACACCGGCGGACTCGCCGCCTCCGGCGTCAATCCGCCAAGCTATCACCATCGCAAATCCCGCCCCTCCCAGGAATTCGAACGGACGATCTACCTCCCGGTGATGCGCAACGGTCCGACCTCGGCGGATAAGATCCGCAGCTTCTTCGACTTCGTCGACCCCGCCAGCATCACCGGTCAGCGCAACCAGACCGTGATGCCCACGCAGTCGCTCTTCCTGCTGAACAACGACCTGGTCCGCAAACGTGCCGGAACATTGGCGAAAGAACTGATCGCCGCCCACAAAGACGAGAACGCCCGCCTCGACTCGCTCTGGCTCCGCGCCTGGAATCGCCCCATCACCGCCGAGGAGCGCACGCACGCCCTCACCTTCCTGCAGGAGATCAGTCCGCTGCTCAAGAAGCCGCGCGCGCCCGCCGACCTCGAGTCCGCCCGCTGGCAGGAACTCTGCCACAGCCTCCTCGCCTCCAACGCCTTCATCTACCGACTCTAAATCCCCACCCCCTATGCTTCCCCCCATCAGCCGACGTCAGATGCTGCAGCGCACCGCCTGCGGCTTCGGCGCCCTCGCCTTCCACGACCTCCTCCAAGCGGCCGTCACGCCGTCCGCGTCCTACGCCAACGGCATCACCCCCAGGGCCAAGCGCGTCATCTTCCTCTTCATGCAGGGCGGACCTTCGCAGATCGACCTGTTCGACCCCAAGCCCTTCATCAACGAACGCCACGGCAAGGGCATCGACTCACCCCTGCGCAAGGAAATCACCCAAGTCGGCACGGAGAAATTCCTGGCGCTTGGCACGCAAGCCCCGGTCCGCCCACGCGGCCGGAGCGGCATGATGATTTCCGACCTGCTCCCGCACCTCGCGACGGTCGCGGACGACATCTGCCTCCTCCGCGGGATGAACGCGGACAACCCGCAGCACGCCGGCGCCACCCAGCAATTCCACACGGGGACGTTCACGGAGATCCGCCCCTCGATGGGCTCCTGGATCAGCTACGGACTAGGCACGGAGAACCGTAATCTGCCGAGCTTCGTCACGATCCACCCGCAGGGCATCCGCACCTACGACAACGCCTTCCTGCCGGCCGCCCACCAAGGCACCAGCCTGACGTTTCCGGCCAGCGCGAAGAGCCTGCCCGTGGAGAACCTGGGCAACGTGTCCGAAAGCGAGGCCATCCAGCGCAAGCGCATCGACCTCATCCAGCGCATGAATCGACAGCTGAAGAACGACGTCGTCGGCGACGAGAGCATGGAAGGCATGATCAAGAGCATGGAGCTGGCCTTCCGCATGCAGACCACCACCCCGGAGATCGTCGACCTGTCCAAGGAATCCAAGGCGACCCTCGACCTTTACGGAGTGGGCGGCAAGGACACCGACAAGTTCGGCCGCGCCTGCCTCCTCGCCCGCAAGCTCAGCGAGTCGGGCGTCCGCTTCGTGCAGGTCAGCATCGGCGGCTGGGATCACCACGGTGACATCCGCGGCAACCTCCCCAAGCTCTGCGCCCAGACCGACCAACCCGTCGCCGCCCTCATCAAAGACCTGAAGTCCCGCGGACTCCTCGAGGACACGCTCGTGATCTGGAGCGGAGAATTCGGCCGCACGCCATGGAGCCAGGATCTCAGCGGCAAATCCCCCATCGACAAGCACGGCCGCGAACACCAGCCCGAGAGCTTCTGCTCGTGGATGGCCGGCGGCGGCGTCAAGGCTGGCCTGACCTACGGAGAGAGCGACGAGATGGGCTACCGCACCGTCGCCGGCAAGATCCACGTCCACGACCTCCACGCGACGATCCTGCACCTGCTCGGCGTAGATCACCTTAAGCTTACTGCCCGTCACCTCGGCCGCGACTTCCGCCTGACCGACGTCTACGGCGAGGTCGTCAAGGAAATCCTCGCCTGACCCGTCGTGCGGCTGCTTGCCCCCTTGCTCCTATCCGCGGCCATCGGTCACGCCGCGGTCTCCTTCGAGTCGGAGGTGAAGCCGATCTTCGAGAAGCACTGCGTGGAATGCCACGGGCCGAAGAAGCAGAAAAGCGAATTCCGGCTCGATGACCGCGAGATCGCTTTGCACGGCGGCGAAAGCCATGCTCCGAACATCATCCCGGGTAAGGCCGCCGAGAGCCCGCTGCTGAAGTTCGTGACGACGGACGACCGCGACACGCGCATGCCCCCGAAGGGCGATCGGCTCAGCGCCGCCGAGGTGGACACACTGAAGCGTTGGATCGCCGAGGGCGCCGTCTGGCCGGAATCCGCCTCGCGCAAGAAGACCGACCCTCTCGATTGGTGGTCGCTCAAGCCTCTCAGCCGGCCCGCCCTGCCCTCCGGCGACGCCGCCCATCCGATCGACCGC
>RGES01000026.1 GCA_009917805.1 Verrucomicrobiota bacterium | reverse complement strand
TCCTCCATCTCGGTGAAGGACATGATGACCAGCAGGTCGCCCGGCTTGCCGAGGTGGGCCGTCGCTCCGTTCAGGCAGACCTCGCGGGTGCCGGCGGGGGCAGGGATGGCGTAGGTCTCGAAGCGCTCCCCGTTGGCCAGGTTGCCGACGAGGATCTTCTCGTAGGGCAGCATGCCGACCAGGGCCATGAGCTCGCGATCGATGGCCAAGGAGCCCTCGTAATCGAGCCGGGCCGCGGTGACCTCGGCTCGGAGAAGTTTGGTGCGCAACAGGTGTACGAGCATGGCGCTGGGTCGTCCTTCTCAATCGGGATGGTTGCCTTCGTCAAACAACTTTGCATCAATTCGTCCATGGCCGCCAAGCATCGAGGCTTCTTTTCCTCCCTTGGAGAGGTCGTGGCCAGCTATGCCGTAGACGTAGTCTACGAGCGCCGCAAAGGACCCGGGGCCGCCTTGCTCGGGGCCTTCCTGAAGGTGCTTTCGTGGATTTTCGAGCTCCTGGTGCGTCTGCGTCTCTGGCTCTATCGGAACCGTCTCTTTCGCGACACGCCGCTGGGTTGCAAGGTCGTGGTCGTGGGTAACCTCACCGTCGGCGGCACGGGAAAGACCCCGATCGTGCTCAAGATGGCGCGCGTGCTCACGGCGCGTGGCCGCAAGGTCGCCATCCTTTCCCGCGGCTACAAAGGCGCCTCCGACTCGATGCTGAAGCGCTTCTGGCGCTGGCTCACGCAAGGCAGCCGTCCCGATCCGCTCGTGGTGTCGGACGGCAAATCGGTCCTGGTCGGGCCGGACGAGGCCGGCGACGAGCCTTACATGCTCGCCCAGAACCTGTGCGGCGAAGGCGTCGTGGTCATCGTCGACCGAGACCGCGTGGAGGGCGGCCGTTTCGCGCTCCGTCGTTTCGGCGTCGACACGATCCTGCTCGACGACGGCCTGCAGTACCTGCCGTTGCGCGGTCAGATCAACCTGCTGCTGGTCGACAGCCGCGATCCGTTCGGGAACGGTTCGTTGCTGCCCCGCGGCGTCCTCCGCGAGCCGGTCTCGAACCTCAGCCGGGCATCCTATGTCTTCGTGACGAAGTCCGTCGGGCCGCCCGATCCCGCGCTCGTCAGCCTCATCCGCCGGCATAACCCCAAGGCCGAGATCATCGCCTGTTCCCATAGCGCCTGCGAGCTGGTCGAGGTCGACGGCCCGAAGCGTCTGCCGATGGCCGAACTCAAGGGACGCCGGGTCGCGGCGTTCTCGGGCATCGCGACGCCGGAACGTTTCGAGGAGATCCTCACCCAGCACGGTGCGGCGATCGTCGCCAACCGCCGCTTCCTCGACCACCATGCTTTCGCCGACGAGGACCTGGACGAGGTCCTGGACCAGGCGATGCAGGCCAAGGCCGAGATGATCGTCACGACCGAGAAGGACGCCGTCCGCCTGCAGGCGCGTTTCCGTCCGCCGATCCCGCTGATGTTCGTCCGCCTGGAGGTCGAGATCCTCGGCGACGCCGAAGGCTTCAACGCGGCCGTCGAACGGATCTGCCTTGGGCCTTCTATTTATCCGCCTGCTCGCTGAGGCGGGCCTGCGCGGCCTTGGCCGCCAGCTGCAGGAAGGTGTCCTGCGCGCCCGGGGCGAGTCGGCCCATGGGTTCGCACGACACGTATTCGCCGTCCGGCCCGAGCGACTTGGCGTCGCCTTGGCGGTCGCGATAGGTAGTCAGGATCTCGTCTTCGACACGACGGCGGACGTGCGCGGAACGAAGGGGGAAGACGCACTCGATGCGGCGTTGGAAGTTGCGCGGCATCCAGTCGGCGCTGCCCATGAGCAGGATCGGCGAAGCTGAGGAGTTTTCGAAGCGGAACAGGCGGCTGTGCTCGAGGAAGCGGCCGAGGAAGCTGCGGACCCGGATGTTGTCGCTCTTGCCCGGGACGCCGGGCTTGAGGCAGCAGATACCGCGCACGACCAGTTCGATCCGGACGCCGGCCTGAGAAGCCTCGTAAAGCGCGCCGATTACCTCGGGGTCGACAAGGCTGTTGACCTTGGCGAAGATCGAGGCGGGTTTGCCGGCCTTGGCGGCGGCGGTCTCGGCGCGGATGAGTTCGACGACGCGTCGGGCGAGGTCGAAGGGCGCGACCAGGAGGTGCTTGAACTTGGGGCCGGCCAGGTTGCCGGTGAGCACGTTGAAGAGGAGGCCGACATCCGCCGTGATCTCTTCGTCGCAGGTAAGGAGCGAGAAGTCGGTGTAGATGCGGGCGGTCTTCGGGTTGTAGTTGCCGGTGCCGAGGTGCGCGTAACGACGGAGGCCAGCTTTCTCCTGACGGACGACGAGGCAGGCCTTGCAGTGGGTCTTCAGGCCCGCGAGGCCATACACGACATGCGCGCCGGCTTCCTCGAGCTGGCGGGCCCATTCGATGTTGTTCAGTTCGTCGAAGCGGGCGCGAAGCTCGACGAGGGCGGTGACCTGTTTGCCGTTGCGAGCGGCTTCCTTTAGGGCTTCCACGACGGGCGAATCACCGCTGGTGCGGTAAAGCGTCAGCTTGATCGCCACGACGTTTTCGTCCTTGGCCGCCTGACGGATGAAGTCGACCACAGGCGAGAAGGATTCGTAAGGGTGGTGCAGGATGATGTCCTGTTCCGCGATCCGGTCGTAGAGCTTGGCCGGTTCGGCGCATTCCGCCGGCACGACGGAGACGAAGCCGGGATAAAGGAGTTCCGGGCGGCTGACCATGTCGATCAGGCTGCCGAGGCGGAGCATGTTGACCGGACCAGGGATGCGGAACGCGTTGTCGGAGGTCAGGTTGATCGCGCTGAGCAGCCACTGCATCTCGCCCTCAGGAACGTCGGCTTCGATCTCGAGCCGCACGGGCGCGCCCTTGCGGAGGTTGCGGATCTCCTCCTCGATAGCCTCCAATAGGTTGCCGGCCTCTTCTTCGTCGACGTACAGGTCGCTGTTCCGGGTGATGCGGAACGCCCAGGAACCCTGAAGTTCGAGTCCGGGGAAAAGACGATGGATGAACAGCTGGATGACGTGGCTGAGGAGGGTGAAGCTCTTGCGGTCCGAGACGCCGAGGATGCGCGGAAGGATCCGCGGCACCGGGACGACGGCACGGCGAAGTTCGCCGGACGCAGGGTCGCGGAGCAAAGCCAGCAGGTAGAGTCCTTTGTTCGTCAGGACGGGGAAGGGGTGCGACGGGTCGATCGCGAGCGGGGTCAGCGCCGGCAGGATGTCACGGTCGAAGCGGGGCGAAAGTTCCGCGCGCGCCGACTCTCCCAGCTGTTCGCGGGCGAGCACGTCGATGCCGTGCGCGGAGAGGGCTGGCAGGAGTTTCTGCTTCCAGCAGGCCTGCTGGGCGTCGACCAAGGAGCGGGCGCGCTGCAGGACTTCGGCGAGGAACTCCTTGGTCGCGGGATGGCTGGCGGATTCCTCCTGCTGCATGATGCCGGCGACGCGGATCTCGAAGAACTCGTCGAGGTTCGAGCTGACGATGGACAGGAAGCGGACGCGTTCGAGGAGAGGGACGGCTTCGTCTTCGGCGAGTTCGAGGACTCGACGGTCGAAACTAAGCCAGCTGAGTTCGCGATTGAACATGGAGATGATGGGAGCTTGCGCTTCGTTCTTCTTTAGGGAACTAGGCTTCTTCAATCACAGCAGCGCCGGAACCGTCACGCAAACAAATGCCTCGTGGAATTTGTTACATTATGGTGCCCGGAAGGACGCGGGCGACCAAATGACCGTCAATTCTTCGTGATTGGCCAATCGCAGCTTCGGCGCGGCCGGGTGCGGGTGACGCACGATGTCACCTCGCCCGAAGGTCGCCGCGAGTTTCTTGACCTCGTGTTTCGAAAGCCCCCTCGTCGGGACCTCGACCGACTCGACGCGGCCTTCGCGGATCGTGATGAAGCGGATCAGGCCTTTGATGATCTGGACGTCCGAGATCAGGCGGCTCAAGCCGCCGGGCAACGGAGCGAGCTTCGCATCGGAGAAGGCGGCGAACGAAAAGCGGACTTCGCGAAGGTCTCGATGGAGGTGACGGTTGACGAACTCGGTCGAGGCGGGGGCTTCCCAGGCGCGGGTCTCATGGCTCCAGTGTTCCCCTGGTCCGAGCTGCGGGTCGGGCCGGGCGTCGAGTTCGGGCGCGATGCGGGTCATCTCTCCGGCGGCGACGGCGTCGCTGAGCCGTTGGAGGCGTTCGGCGGTGACCCGCAACGCAGGCTCCAGGATCAGGATGAGTCCGCCCGGCGCCAGCTTCGCCTTGAGTTCGCCGAACCAGCGGAGCAGGGCGGCCTGGTCGAGCTGCGGCATCTCGTTCATCACGAAGCCGGCGACGATGATGTCGAAGGGGCCTTCGGGCCAGGTCTCCGGCCGGGAGGCGTCGCCGATGCGCGTCTTCGTCTCGACGGCTTCGCCCAAGGTGGCGCGAGCGAACGATTCCATCGAGCTCAGGGCGCTCGGCGACTTGTCCACTCCGTAGAGGCCGAGTTGAGCATAGCCTGCTTCGCGCAGACGATAAGCCGCGGCGACCCCGCATGAGCCTGGTCCGGAACCCAGGTCAAGGATGGCCGGGATCCGGCTCGACGGCCTCCAGCCGCGCAAGCCGCAGATCTGGGCCAAGGCGAAGGAGGTCCGCGTGAAGCTCTGGGGCAGGAAAAAGACCCCGTAGGCCGCCAGCAGCCGGGGGTCGGCGAAGTAGTCGGGGAATTTCTTGTCGGGGCGTTCGGTGGTGAACAGGTCCGAAAGATGCGCCACCGCCGGCGTCATGCGCTCGAGGGCTTCGTCGCCGACCTTTTCGGCGGCGAGTTCGGCCTGCGCGACCCAGAAGGCTTCCGCTTCCGCGGGATAGGCGACCGGGGAATCAGTTGGCGACATCGCGACGTCCCTCCAGCGCGCTGCGCAGCGTGGCCGGGTCGGCGAAGGTCAGTCCGCTGCCGCTGGGCAGGCCGAAGCCGATGCGGGAGATCTTGATCGACGGGCGCACCGCGTGGATCGCTTCGCTGATGTAATGGCAGGTCGCCTCGCCTTCGATATCGTTGCCCAAGGCGAGCACGACCTCCGTGATCGGCTCGTCTTTCAGGCGTTGCTCGAAGCTGGCGAGATTGAGCTGGTCAGGGCCGACGCCGTTGATGGGCGAGAGACGGCCGTGAAGGACATGGTAGGTGCCGCGATAGGCCGCGGAGCGCTCGATCGCCATCAGGTCGGGGACTTGTTCGACGACGCAGACGGACGACGGCTCGCGCTTGACGTCGAGACAGATGGGGCAGAGCTCGGCCTCGGCCAGGCTGCCGCAACGGGCGCAACGCCGGACCGCGGCGGCGGCGGCCTGCAATGATTCCAGGAGAGGGGTGAGCTTACCGGGACGCTCGACCAGCAGGTGCAGGGCGATGCGTTCGGCGGAACGATGCCCCATGCCCGGAAGCATCTTGAGGAGTTGGCGGACCTTGTCGAAGGAAGGAGTCACGGGCGATCACATCCCGGGCAGGGAGAAACCGGCCGTGGCCTTCGACATCGTGGCCTCGTGAAGCTCGCGGGCCTTGGCCGAAGCCTCCTGCAGGGCGGCGACGAGCGCCTGTTCGACCAACGCCTTGTCCTCTTTGAGAAACTCCGGATCGATCGTCAGGGCGAGCACCAGCCCGTGGCCGTTCACCGTGATCTTGATCGCGCCGCCGCCATGGGAGACCTCGAGTCTCTCCGTGGTGAGCTGCTGCTGGGCCTCGGCGATGCCACGCTGCATCTTCTGGGCCTGTTTGAGGAGTTTGCCTACGCCTGCCATAGTGCCACCAGACTCCCGAGCCGGACGGGGGAGTCAAGGTCGTCCCGCCGTCCGCTCCCTGCTTGCCACCGCGTCGACGGGACGCAGGGTGGGGCCATGCGGCCGCCGCGAGACCTGCAGATCATCGGTGATTTCGTCGCCATCACCTGGGAGGACGGCCGTGAGCAATGCCTCCGGGCCGAACTCCTCCGCGAACTCTCGCCGAGCGCCGAGAACATGGGCGAGGTCGACATCCTCGGACAGCGTTGGGGCGGCGACGGACCTCGGCGTTTCCCGGGGGTCGTCGTCACCGGCCTGAGCCGCGTCGGGAACTATGCCGTGACCTTCGAGTTCAGCGACGGGCATCGGACCGGCATCTACAGCTGGGAATACCTGAGCGCGATCGACGGGACGAAATAGTCTTTTACGGATTGCCCATCCCGCGGTTTAGGTCACGGTGAACGACGTGAAAAAGACTTACGTCCTGGACACCAACGTACTGATTCACGATCCCGAGTCCCTGTTCAAGTTCGATGAGCACATCGTCGCCGTGCCTGTCGAGGTCTTGTCCGAACTCGATCGTCTGAAGACCCAGCAAGGCCAGCTCGGCGCCAGCGCGCGTCGCGTGAACCGGTCCATCCGTGGTCTTTTCGAGAACCGGTCGCTCAAGGACATCGCCGAAGGCGACCCGACGAAGCCGGGCGCCTTGCACGCCAAGCTCCGCGACGGCGGCGAGCTGCGCATCATCATCAATGAGTCGCTCATCCGCGACCACTTCAACGGCGCGAAGGCCGAACGCGTCCGGGCGGTCTTCATGCAGGTCGACGCGCCTGACCATCGCATCATCGCCTCGGCCCTGTATCTTCGCGATACCTCGAAGGGACCCGTGGTGCTCGTGACCAAGGACGCCTGCATGGCCCTCAAGGCCCAGGCGCTCGGCATGGACGTCCAGGACTACCGCAACGACCGCGTCGAGACCAGCGACGAAGGCGAGTACCGTACGATCAAGGTGAGCGCCGCCGCGATGCGGGATTTCCGCGAGCTCGGCCAGGTGCAGGTGAAGGTGAAGGAGGAGCCGCCCCTCATCATGAACGAATACGTGATGTTCACTTCCGACTCGTGGACCGAGCCGGCCCGACACGTCGGCGACGGAGCGTTCGTGCCGCTCGGCCTCTATCGGGAGTTCATGTCTTCGGACAGCGGCGCCCGCAAGGGTCTCCAGATGCCCCGCGGCATGCGCGTCATCCCGAAGAACTTCGAGCAGTGGATCTTCCTCGACGCCCTCCTTAATCCCGAGATCCGCCTGGTGACCTGCTTCGGACGCGCCGGTACCGGCAAGACCTTCCTCTCCATCGCCGCCGCGCTGTCCCAGGTGCTCAGCGATTTCTCTCCCTACAAGAAGCTCTACGTCTCCCGCCCGGTCGTCCAGATCGGCAAGGATATCGGCGCGCTCCCGGGTTCGAAGGAAGAGAAGCTGTCGCCTTACATCCAGCCCTATTTCGACAACCTGGAAGTCCTCTTCTCCAAGAACGGCAACGCCGCGCCGACGCCCACGGCCAAGGAAGCCGTCGCCACGGATTCCCAGCGCCGCCAGAAGAAGGCCCAGGCCATGAAGACCCCTCAGCCGATCTTCGGCTCGCAGTTCCAGGCCATCAACCAGCCGCGCAAGCCCTACCAGTGGCTCATCGACTCCGGCCTGATCGAGATCGAGGCCATGACCTTCATCCGCGGCCGTTCCATCGGTCATGCGTTCATGATCGTCGACGAAGCGCAGAACATGACCCCGCACGAAGCGAAGACGGTCATCACGCGCATCGGCGAAGGCTCCAAGGTCGTCCTCATCGGCGACTTGGATCAGGTCGACACCCCTTACCTCGACGGCAAGTCCAACGGCCTCATCCACACCCATGAGCGCATGAAAGGCCACGCGATCACCGCCAACGTCCGCCTGATCAACGGCGTCCGCAGCGCCCTGTCCGAGCTCGCCGCCCAGCTGATGTGAGCAACTTCCCGCCCCTGCGGGGCGGGGGTGGGTAGTCCGTTCTTGCGCACGCGTTTGCGGGGAGTTTCCCTGCTCGTCGTGGAAAAGGAAACCCCGATGCAGCGCCAGTACCGCGAGTTTCGTGAGAAGCTCGCCGCGGGGACGATCCTGCTTTTCCGCCTCGGCGACTTCTACGAGGTCTTCGGCGAAGATGCCGTCGTGGCCGCCAAGGTCCTCGGACTCACGCTGACGAAGCGTCATGAGACCCCGATGGCCGGCTTGCCCCACCATGCCGCTCCGGCCTACGTCAACCGCCTGCTCGCCGCCGGCTGGAAGGTCGCGATCTGCGACCAGCTCGAAGCGCCGGTCGCCGGCAAGCTCGTGCGTCGCGGCCTGACCCGTATCCTGACGCCGGGTACGGCGCTCGAGGATTCGCAGCTGGACTCTCGCCGTGGCAACTACCTTGCGGCGATCTCCTGGGACAAACATGGGTGGCACGCCTCCTGGCTCGATGTTTCGACGGCCGATTTCCGCTTGGCGACCGACGTTTCGCCGGCCCGGCTGCTTCCGTTGCTGCATTCGGTGTCTCCCCGCGAAGTCATCTTGCCCGAGGGATTGGAGCCGCCGGCCGAACATCGCGAAGCGCTGGAGGTCTTCCTGCAGGGCAGGGCGACCTCGCGTCTGCCGGGATGGAATTTCGATGGCTCGGCCGGAGCGAGGCTCGTCGCCCAGACGCTCTCGGTGCACGGTCTGGCCGGCTTCGGCCTGACCGATGAGCATCCGGCCTTGGGCGCCGCCGGCGCGGTCCTCGGCTATGTCACCGACTCGCTCTGCGATCGCCCGAAGAACCTTTTCCGCCTGATCGAGACGAAGCTGGGCTCGTCGGTCCTGCTCGACGCGGCCTCCTCCCGTAACCTCGAGCTCTTCGCCTCCTCCAACGGCTCGCGTGAAGGCTCTCTGCTCGAGACCATCGACCGGACGGAGACCCCTTCGGGCGCCCGTCTGCTGGCGCTCTGGCTGGCCGAGCCTTCGACCGATCTCGCCACGATCGCCCGACGCCAGGACGCCGTCGGCGAATTCTTCAAGCACCCCGGCGCGTCTTCCCGCGTCGGCGAAGCCCTGCGTGGCGTCCGGGACATCGCGCGCATCCTCGCCCGTCTGCAGAACCGTCTCCGGAATCCCCGCGAACTCGGTGGCGTCCGCGACACGCTTCGTTCGCTTCCGCCGATCCGCGAAGAGCTCCTGGCGCTCCCCGGTGGCGCGCTCGCCGAGCAGGCCGGCCGCATCAACCCCGAACCCGAACTCCTGGCCCGGCTCGAAGCCGCCTTGGGAGACGAACTGCCGGTCGACCTCAGCGAAGGCGGCGCTCTCCGTGCCGGTTTCGACGCCGAACTCGACCGCCTACGGTCGCTCGCTTCCGACAGCAAGGGCTGGATCGCCGAGTTCGAGCGCAACGAGCAGAACCGTACCGGCATCAAGTCCCTCAAGGTCCGCTACAACGGCGCCTTCGGGTATGCGATCGAGATCACCAAGGCCAACCTTCCCTCGGTGCCGGCCGATTACATCCGCAAGCAGACCATGGTGAACGCCGAGCGCTTCACCACCGAAGAACTGCGCGCCAAGGAGCGGGAAGTTCTCCGTGCCGACGAACAGGCTCTCGCCCGCGAGACCGAGCTTTTCCAGGCCTTGCTGGCCGAGGTCATCGCCCGCACCGAGTCGTTGCTCGCCACCGCGCAGGCCGTCGCCGAGGTGGACATCGTCCGCGGCTGGGCCGAACTGGCGCGCGAAGCCAACTGGACCAAACCGATGGTCGACGACACCGATGTCCTCGAGATCGAACAAGGCCGCCATCCGGTCGTGGAACGCATGCTGCAAGCCCGTCCCGGTGCCGGCTCGTTCGTGCCCAATGACACGCGGCTGAGCAGCACCGGCGAGCAGATCGCGTTGCTCACCGGCCCGAACATGGCCGGCAAGTCGACGTACATCCGCCAGGTCGCCCTGATCGCCATGCTCGCCCATCTCGGTTGCTGGGTGCCGGCGGTTTCCGCCCGCGTCGGCCTGGTCGATCGCATCTTCTGTCGCGTCGGCGCCTCCGATGAGCTTTCCCGCGGCAACTCGACCTTCATGGTAGAGATGAACGAGACGGCCAATATCCTGAACAACGCCACGACGCGTTCCTTGGTGGTGCTGGATGAGATCGGGCGTGGGACGAGCACCTATGACGGCATCAGCATCGCCTGGGCCGTGGCCGAGCATCTGCACGGCGAAGCCGACGCCGGTCCCCGTACGTTGTTCGCCACCCATTATCACGAACTGACCAAGCTGGCCGATTCGATGAAGCGTCTGCGCAACTGGTCCGTGGCCGTGAAAGAATGGAAGGACGAGATCGTCTTCGTACGTCGCGTGGTGCCGGGCGCCGCGGATCGCTCCTATGGTATCCAGGTGGCTCGACTCGCCGGCATGCCTCCGGCGGTCGTCCAGCGTGCCCGCGAGATCCTCGGCGGCCTCGAGGCCGGCTCTGGCTTGCCCGCCAAGGCCTTGCCGATGGCCGGAGTGCCCACGCCTGCTCAGGAGCCTAAGAAGCCCGCCACGCCCAAGCCGAAGGCCAAGGAAGCCGGACCGGAACTCGATCTCTTCGCCTAGATCCGCTCGTTCCACTCCCGGGAGGCGAACTTGCCCCAGGTGCCTTCGTGGTCGAACTGATTGTAAGTGGGCTCCGCCACGCTGACAGCGGGGCTTTGCAAGACGGCTCCGAGGGTCTGCGTGAAATCCTTTTCGAAGCGCAGCCAGTCGCAGCCGGGCAGGAAGGGACGCCAGACGTACCCTTCGATGAGCAGGCCGTTGCGCGTGCGTTTCTGCGCGGCCCCGGCGACCTTGCGGCCGTCGTCACTGCGGACGAGGTCGTTGGGTTCGGCGCGCCGGGAACAGTCGTCAGGCGACTGGAAATCGCGGGTGCCCGCTGGCATCGGCGCCAGTTTAACGGGCTGAGCCTGAAGCAGAAGGGCCTGCAGCAGGGCTTCATGCACGACGGCGTAGCTGGCCATGGCATCGGCCTTGAAGAGCGGGTGATCGGGAGGGATCACGAGGGCGAAGGTCCAATCGTCCAGATGGGACACGAGGCCTCCGCCGGTGCAGCGTCGGACGAGGGGATAACGGGCCGGCACGAGGGTGCGGTACTTGGCCCAGGACTGCGAGACGCCGAAGGTGTACGCAGGCTCCGACCAGGCGTAGGCGCGGAAGCGGATGTGCTTAGGCGCCGGGTATGACTCCAAGAGCAGAAGGTCGGCCGCCATGTTGGCGACGGCGTCGGCGGCTTGGCGCGGAAGGACGTCCATGCTCAGAAGTCTATGCCTTTTTCCAGACGACGCACGACCTTTCGGCCGGTCTCTTTCTCGTACCAGTCTTCGCAACCGCGCGGAACGCGCAGTGCGGCGAGCTGTTCGTCGAAGGATTGGGCTTGGGTGCGGAGTTTGCCGGCCAGCGGGTGCAGGCGGAGGCTAAGGTCGCGGGGGCGGGAGGCGGCGGCCGGCACGTCGGCTCGGCTGATCGGACGCACGAGGGTTTCGGCGTTTAGTCCGAAATGCCGCGCGATGCGCAGGCCGATCTCATGTCGGCTCATGGCCTCGGTGCCGGCCCAGTGGAAAAGCCCTGAGAGGTTCGGTCGCTCGCACAGCTCGATCGTCACGTCGGCGAGATTCGACACCTCGACGGGCTGGCGGATCTCGTCCGTGAACAACGAACTCGGCCGGCCTTCCTTCCAAGACGCGAACAAGCGCTCATGGAGGCCGCGGTCGCCGGTCACGGAATTGCCGATGATCGGTGACGTGCGCAGCACGGCGGCATGCTCGCGGCCGTAGCGCAGGACCTCGACTTCCGCGGCGGCCTTGGTCTCGCCGTAGAGATTGAGCGGCGCCGGCTTGTCCGTGGGCTGATAGTTGCCGGCGACGCCGTCGAAGACGGTGTCGGTCGAGAGGTGGACGAGCTTCGCTCCGAGGTGGAAGCAGAGCTGGGCCAGCTTCTTCGGCACTTCGGCGTTGAGCGCTTTGGCTTTGGCCGGTTCGGCGAGGCAGGTCTCGATGGTCGGCAAGGCCGCGCAATGCACGACGGCATGGGGGAATTCTTCGAGGATGAGGGCTTCGAGGGCGGCTTCGGAGCACAGGTCGAAGGCGCGAGCCTGTTTCACGCCGGGGATCGTCGGCGCCCGGGATCCGCCCAGCGCCAGGACCTCATGTCCGCGTCGCAGGGCGGCAAGGCAGACCTCGCGACCAAGGAATCCGGAGGCGCCGGTGACGACGAGTTTCATGGTGCACGCTTAAGCCTCGGCGGTGCCAGTGGCAAGCGGGGAGGGCGGTCGCTCACGCTTGCCAAGCGTGCGAACTGTCGCATTGGTAAGGTCCTTCATGGCTTCCTATTCAGACCTAGCCAATCGGCCCGTCCTCACCCAGCCCGTCTATGAGGCCGGCCGGCCTATCGAGGTGGTCGCCCGCGAGTTCGGCCTCGATCCGTCCGCCGTCATCAAGCTGGCGTCGAACGAGAATCCGCTGGGTCCTTCGCCCCTCGGTCTCGCGGCCGCCCATAAGGCGCTCGAGCACTGTCACCTCTATCCCGACGGCGGCTGCACCTTCCTGCGCGAGAAGCTCGCCCGCAAGTGGTCCCTGGAGCCGGGTAATTTCGTCATCGGGAACGGTTCCAATGAAGTGATGATCCTGCTTGCGCAGGCTTTCCTTCGTCCGGGCGACGAGGTGGTCTTCGGCTCCCAGGCCTTCATCGTCTACAAGCTGGCGACGATGCTGTTCGGAGCGACGCCGGTCGAAGTCCCGATGCCTGGGTATCGTCATGACCTCAAGGCCATGCGCGCCGCGGTCACCTCGAAGACCCGCATCGTCTTCCTGGCCAGTCCTAACAACCCGACCGGCGGGACCGACGATCCGGCCGACATCCTCGCCTTCGCCGCATCCTTGCCCGAAGACGTCATCTTCTGCCTCGACGAGGCCTACACGGAATATCTCGAGGCCTCCGCCGACCTCCGGCCGCTGATGAAGTCCGGCCGCAAGGTCGTCCTCTCCCGTACGTTCTCCAAGGCTTATGGTCTCGCCGGATTGCGGGTCGGCTACCTGATGGGTTCGACCGAAGTCTGCGGCCTGCTCAATCGCGTCCGCCAGCCGTTCAACGTGAACCTGCCCGCGCTCGCCGCCGCCGAAGCGGCGCTCGATGACGACGCCTTCGTCCGCCGGACCCGCGAAGTGAACGCCGCCGGCATCGCCCAGCTTTCCGCCGGGCTCAAGAAGCTGGGCTTCGCCTTCATCGAGGGTAAGGCCAACTTCCTTGCCGCCCAGATTCCGAAGGCCGAAGAGGCTTTCACCGTCCT
>RGES01000250.1 GCA_009917805.1 Verrucomicrobiota bacterium | reverse complement strand
ATGTCGACGCCCTCGGCGTCGTGGCCCATGGCCCGACCCTGCAGGAAGCCGCCCGTCGGGCCTACGCCGTCGTCCCGCAGATCCGCTACGAAGGCTGCCACTACCGTCGGGACATCGGTTATCGCCAGCTCCGTCGCGACGGGGTGCTTTGAACACTTGAACCGAGGGGCTTATCCCTCATCTTGACCCGCATGGCCGTCGAACGAGACACCGTCACGTTTGTCTGCACGGGGAATACCTGTCGCAGTCCGATGGCGGAGGCGTTGCTCCGGGCGACGCTGGCCAAGCGAGGGCAGGGGCTCGAGAAGCTGAAGGTCGCCTCGTTCGGGCTCGCCGCGGAGGACGGCCAGCCGCCCTCCGCCAATTCCGTCAAGGCCATGCAGCGCATCGGCTTGGACGTCTCCGGCCATCGTAGCCGCCTGCTGACCCAGGCCGACGTCGACCGCAGCGTGGTGATCTTCGGCATGACCGAGTCGCATCTCGCCGCCTTGCATTCCCGTTTCGACGTCCTGCCTGATTTCGTGCTGCTGCTGCGCGACGTCCTCCCGGCCGACGTGCCGCGGGACATCCCCGATCCGTTCGGCGGCGGGTATCGCGATTACGAGGAGTGCCGCGATTCCATGGTTGAAGCCGTCCCTGCGATGGTCGAGTTTCTGCGCCAGAATCTTTCGCGATGACCAACCCGCTTACGCTTTCCTTCGGCAGTGACCACGGCGGCCTCGCCCTCCGACGCGGCCTGAGCGAAGCGCTGAAGGCGAAGGGCTATGTCATCCTCGACCGCGGCACCGAGACCGAGGCCTCCTGCGACTACCCGGACTACGCGCACGCCGTGGGCGGCGACGTCGTCGCCGGCCGCGCGAAATTCGGCATCCTCGTCTGCACCACCGGCATCGGCATTTCCATCGCCGCGAACAAGATGCGCGGCATCCGCGCCGCCCTCGTCCAGAGCGCCGACGCCGCCGGCCTGAGCCGTCGCCATAACGACGCCAATGTCCTGTGTTTCGGGGCCAAATATGTCGACCTCCCGACCGCCCTGGCGTGCGTCGAGGCCTTCCTCGCCGCCGAATTCGAAGCCGGCCGCCATACCCGCCGCGTGGACAAGATGGAGTCCTGTGGATAACCCCGGCCGATTTGCCGTTGCCACGCTTCCTCGCACGATTTGCCCTTTCCTCACCTAACCATGACCGCCATTCGCCGCATCCCTCTCGCCCAGCTCGACCCTGAGATCGACCGCCTGATCAAGGCCGAGCTCAAGCGCCAGCAGACGCATATCGAGCTGATCGCCTCCGAGAACTTCACGCTCCCCGCCGTCATGGAAGCCCAGGGCAGCATCCTGACGAACAAGTATGCCGAAGGTTACCCCGGCAAGCGCTGGTACGGCGGCTGCGAGAACGTCGACCAGATCGAGCAGCTGGCCATCGACCGCGCCAAGGCCCTCTTCGGCGCCGACCACGCCAACGTCCAGCCGCACTCCGGCAGCCAGGCGAACGCCGCCGTCTACTTCGCGACCATCAAGCCCGGCGACAAGATCCTGACCATGAACCTGTCGCATGGCGGTCACCTCACCCACGGCAACTCCGCCAACTTCTCCGGCAAGCTCTACGCCGTCGTCCACTACGGCGTGGGCGCCGACGGCCGCATCAACTACGACGAAGTCGAGGAGATGGCCAAGCGCGAGAAGCCCAAGATGATCACCGTCGGCGCTTCCGCCTACGCCCGTGAGATCGACTTCGCCCGCTTCGGCAAGATCGCCAAGGAAAACGGCGCGCTGCTCCTCGCGGACATCGCCCACATCGCCGGCCTCGTCGCCGCGGGCGTGCACCCGTCGCCCGTCCCGTACGCCGACTTCGTCACCACCACCACGCACAAGACCCTGCGCGGTCCGCGCGGCGGCCTGATCCTCTGCAAGGCCGAGCATGCCAAGGCCATCGACTCCTCCGTCTTCCCCGGCGCCCAGGGCGGCCCCCTCGAGCACGTCATCGCCGCCAAGGCCGTCTGCTTCGCGCAGTGCGCCACCCCGGAGTTCAAGGAATACGCCAAGCAGGTCGTCGCCAATTCCCGCGCCCTCGCCGACGAGCTCGTGAAGCTCGGCTTCGGCCTGATCAGCGGCGGCACCGACAATCACCTCAGCCTGCTCGATCTCCGTAAGAGCCACCCGAACGTCTCCGGCAAGGATGCCCAGCTCGCCCTGGACGCCGCCCATATCACCACCAACAAGAATACCGTGCCGGACGAGACCCGCAGTCCCTTCCAGGCCAGCGGTATCCGCGTCGGTACCCCGGCGGTGACCTCCCGCGGCATGAAGGAGGCCGAGATGAAGGAAATCGCCAAGGCGATCGCCGTCGTCCTGTCCGACCCCCAGAATCCGGCCAAAATCGCCGAGGCCCAGGCCATCGTGGCTGCCCTGACCAGCCGTTTCCCCCTTCCTTATTGAGTGCATTAGTTATTCTTTTCGGCTTCCCAAAACGACTTATTTACCCTATTTTCATTTCTACCCCGCAAAATCTATGAACACCTCCACCCGTAACCGTAAGGGTTTCACCCTTATCGAACTCCTGACGGTCATCGCGATCATCGGCATCCTCGCCGCCGTCCTCTTCCCCGGCGTCCAGGGCGTCATGAAGAAGGCCAAGCAGTCCGCCGCT
>RGES01000249.1 GCA_009917805.1 Verrucomicrobiota bacterium | reverse complement strand
GGCCCAGCCGCCGATGATGCCGTTGGTGAGGTTGGCGGCGGAGAACGACGTGCCGTTGAGCTGCTCGATCTTGACGCGGTTATACAGGCCGGACGTGAAGTTGACCGCCGTGCCGAGGTTGCGGACGAGGTTGCCGATGGTCAGCGTGGTGGTCGCGTCGGCGCCTGCGCCGTTGGCGACGACGAACTGGGACTGGCCGAGGGCCAAGGTCGCCGTGCCGATGCGCTCCGAGGAGGCGTTCTGGGCGCGACCGCGGAGTTCGAGGTAACCGCCGCGCATCGTGACCGGGGTCGTATCCGGGATGCGGTTGGCGTTGTCCGACCAGCTGTTGTTGTTCTCGAGGTAGAGGTTGCCGAAGTTCAGGTCCAGGGCCGAGGTGGCCGTGAAGCGGGCGTCCTGGTACATCACGGTCAGGCCGCCGTTGATGACGGTCGCGCCGGTGTAGCTGAAGTCCGAGAAGAAGTTGAACGTGCCGGAACCCGACTTCGTGAACTTCATGTCGCCGGACATCGTGCCGGAGAAGCTGCGGGTGTCCGTCGTGATCATCAGGTGGCCCGTGCCGTTCGTGCTGGTGATGTTGGAGCCGTTGCCGGGGACGCCGGAGTCGTTGAAGAAACCGTAGGTCTGGAGGGAGGTGCCGTTGAGGTCCAGCGTGCCGGACATCGCCGAGAAGTAGTTGTACGGCTGGATGGCGTTGTTGATGCCCGCGCCGAGCTTCAGCGTGCCTTGGTTGAGGACGAACTGGCCCGAGAGCGAGTTCGTGCCCGTGGCGGCGAGACCGTTGATGGTCGAGGCGACCGGGGCGATCGTCAGGGTGCCCAGGCCGTTCTTGATCAGGGACATGTTGCCGCTGGCGATGCCGTTGCCGCCCGCGAGGGAGGAACTGATCGTCAGGTTGCCGACCGTCCAGATGGTGAGCGGCGAGAAGGTGTTCGGGAAGTAGAGGACGCCGCCCGAGATCGTGGAGGCCGCGCCGGCGCGGACCAGGATGCCGCCCGTACGCAGGTTGAACTGGGCGCCGTCGGCGATGGTGAGGTTGGCGCCGTTCTCCATCGTGAGGGAGTTGCGCGTCGCGTTGCCCGTCACGGCGGAGCCGGCGTACGGCACGCCGCCGAAGGTGCCGGCAATGAGCTGCACGTTGGAAGTGGCCGCGGTGCCCGTGGTGGTACCGATGATCGAGGTCGGATTGGTCTCGTATTCCGAACCGGCCAGCGGGCGGAGGTAACGGCTGATGCCGCCGACGCCCGTGGTGGCGAAGGACATGCCCTGCCCCGTCGTGGTGAGGTCGACGAGCGCCCACGGGAGCATCGCGCGGTTCGCGGTGCCGGCGGCGCCGGCTTCGCCCGGGAAGGAAGGCTCGACGGCGAGCTGGACGCTCGCGCGGGCCGTGGCCGGGGTCTCGCCGATGCCGCGGAAGAGGTAGCCGACGCCGTTGGCGGCGGTCGTCTGGGCCGGGGTCGGGTTCGTCCAGGCCGTGCTGCTGCGGAACGCGAGGATCGTCTGGGCGAAGCTGGCGTTCTGCTGCGTGACGGTGATCGTGTTGGTGCCGCGGCTGCTCAGGACGAGCGTGTTGAAGTTCTCGTAGGACGGGAACGCGCTGCTGAGGGCGCCGATCAGGTTGAAGTTGCCCCCGCGCATCGTCAGGTCGTAATACAGGCCGCTCTGCTGGTTGGAGAAGCGTCCCTTGTCGAAGTTGACGAGCGAGTCGTCGACGGTGACGGTGGCGCCGTTCTCGATGAAGAGCTTGGAGCGCCAGGTGCCGTTGGCGTCGATGATGAGCGAACCCTGCTTCACGACGAGGCCGTTGCCGGCCGTGTCGGTGACGTTCGTCGTGTTGCTGGACTTGATCCAGAAGGTGCCCGTGCCGTACTTCTCGATGGAGCTGTAGGTCGTGCCCGGAGCGACGGTGAGTTCCGTGGTGCTGAGGACGAAGTTGCCGGCGCCGGTGAAGCGGAGCGCGGTGTTGCCGACCGTGCTGTTGATGCCGGCGTAGATGCCGCCCATGAGGTTCAGCGTGCTGCCCGCCTCGGTGGAACCGATGACCGCGCCGTAAGGCATGGTGATCAGGCCGGTCAGGTAGTTGGTACCCGAGAGGCTCTGGAGCTGGCCGCCGAAATCGACGCCGCCCTGGATCTGCGCGCCGGTCGCCTGGAGGGTGATCGGGTTGGACCAGGTGAAGCCGCCCGCGAGCTGGAGGGCCGTGCCCATGTTGGCCGAACCCGGCGAGACGGAGAGCGCGCCCGAGCCGGCCGCGGTGGCGGAACCGAGGCGGACGACGCCCGCGTTGACGGTCAGGCCGCCGGTCCAACCGGTGTTGTCGGCGGAGAGGACGAGCGTGCCGGCTTCGTTCTTGAAGAGGCCGTTGGTGAGGGCGCCGAAGGCGAACGGCGAGGACAGCGTGAGCGTCTTGCCGGTGGTGACCGTGAAGGCGTTGCTGACGGCGTTCAGGTTGAAGGTGCGGGCCGAGGCGAAGGTCTCCGTCGCGCGGAAGCCGGTGTTCTCGGTGCCGTTGGCGGAGATCGTGACCGTATTGGCCGCGTTGCCGAGGGCCGCGTCGGAGTTGACGCTCAGGAGGCCGCCCTGGATGTCGACGGTCTTGCCGGCGCCGCCGAAGGTGTTGATGCCGCCGAGGGCGAGGAAGCCTGC
>RGES01000248.1 GCA_009917805.1 Verrucomicrobiota bacterium | reverse complement strand
GGCACCGGCAAGACCGCCGCCTTCGCCCTCCCGACGCTGTCGCTCCTCGGTCCCGCCGCCGGCAAGCCGCGCTGCCTCGTGCTCGTCCCGACGCGCGAGCTCGCCGTCCAGGTCGACGAAAACTTCCAGAAGTACGGCAAGCACTTCGGCACCCGCACCGCGCTCCTCTACGGCGGCGTGGGCTACGGCGCCCAGGTCAAGGCGCTCGAAGAAGGCGTCGACGTCGTCATCGCCACCCCGGGCCGCCTGCTCGACCTGCATGAGCAGAAGATCCTGGACCTGAAGTCCATCCAGATGCTGATCATGGACGAAGTCGACCGCATGCTGGACATGGGCTTCATCGAGGACGTCACCCGCATCGTCAACTACTGCCCGAAGGACCGCCAGACGCTGCTCTTCTCCGCCACGATCTCCGACGCCATCGGCCGCATCGCCGGCTGGGCGCTCCGCGAACCGGTCACGGTCGACGTCCGCACGGGCCTCGGCGCGGCCGACACGGTCGACCACGCGATCTACCCGGTCGATATCTTCCAGAAGTATGACCTGCTGCTGTCCTTGCTCAACAAGAGCGGCTACAAGTCCGTCATCGTCTTCACCCGCACCAAGCGCGACGCCGACCGCATCGCGGAGTGGATCGAAGGCCACGGCACGCCCGTCGCCACGATGCACGCCGACCGTTCGCAGTCCGAGCGCGCCGCCGCCCTCGCGGGCTTCAAGTCCGGCAAGTTCACCATCATGGTGGCGACCGACATCGCCTCGCGCGGCCTCGACATCCGCGGCGTCACGCACGTGATCAACTACAACGTGCCGGAGCACGCCGAAGACTACGTCCACCGTATCGGCCGTACCGGCCGCGCTTCCGCCGAAGGCGAAGCCTTCACGCTCTATTCCCCGGACGAGATGCACCATCTCCAGCAGATCGAGCAGCTCCTCGGTCGTGCCATCGAGCGCCGCAAGCTCGAAGGCTTCCGTTACTATTCTGAACCGCAGCTGACCCCTGGCTCCGCCAAGGCGGCCGCGGTCTCGCGCAAGCGCAACCGCTGATCGTGTCCGCGCCTGCTTCCGAGCCTCCGATGCGGCGAGCCCTCGAGCTCGCCCGTCAGGCTTGGGGCCGTACGCACCCTAACCCGATGGTCGGGGCGGTGATCACCGAAGGCGGCAAGGTCGTCGCCGAAGGGTTCCACACCAAGGCCGGCGAGCCGCATGCCGAAGTGATGGCGTTGCGCGCCTTGGGCCGTAAGCCCGCCGCGGACGCCGTCCTGCACGTCACGCTGGAGCCTTGCTGCACGCACGGCCGGACGCCGCCATGCGTCGATGCCATCCTCGCTTCCGGCCTCCGCACCGTCGTCGTGGGCGCCCGCGATCCTAATCCGGCCCACGTGGGCCATGGCCTCGACCTGCTGCGCGCCAAGGGCGTCGCGGTCGTCGAAGGCGTGCTGGGCGAAGAGTGCGCCGCGTTGAACCTGATCTTCAACCACTGGATCGTCCGCGGTACGCCGCTGCTCGCGCTCAAGGTCGCCTCGACGCTCGACGGCAAACTGACCTTGCCGGCCGGGCAGGGGAGGGCGATCACCGGTCCGGAGTCCCAGGCTTACGTCCATCGCCTACGCCGGCTTTATCCCGCCATCGCCGTGAGCGCGGATACGGCGCTCGCGGACAATCCTCGCCTCACCGCGCGTGGCGACGACGGCGAGACCTGTCCGGTGCGCTTCGTCCTGGACTCGGCAGCTCCGCCAAGAAGTCCGACCTCGCGTGGTACGAGGCCGAGGGCATCAAGGTCTGGTCGCTGGTCGGCGACGAAGCTTCCTTCCTGAAGGTCTGGGCGGAGCGTTGCGCCCAGGAAAAGATTACCGGCGTGCTGATCGAGGCCGGGCCGCGTCTCGCTTCGTCGATGCTGGCCGCCGGCTCCGCCGATTACCTTTACGCCTTCGTCGCCCCGCGGACGGGCGATCCGGAGGCGCCGAGCTGGCACGATGGGGTGTCGTTGCCGGCGATGGGCCTAAGGACCTCCTTGGTGGGGGCTGACGCCCTCTATCAGGGGTTTCTGGGGTAAGTCCTGCCTTCCTCCTAGAAAAGCCTCCTAGGCCGATTTAGGGGCTATTCCTGCCTCTAACGGAGGCGAAGGGGTGTCTTTTTGTCCCAAGCGGGCCGCCTTGCCTGTTTTGGCTCGACTTTTCAAGAAAAAGTTACATCACAGCGAGTCCGCCTCCCTGTCCAAAGCAGAATGGCCCTAACCTTCTAAATCCTAACTACTTATGACAGAGAAAATCTTGGACCACAAGCGTAAGGAGAAGCCCTCCTTCACCTCTCTCATCGAGAAGAAGCGGGATGGCGGCGAGTTCACCGCCGACGAGATCCGTCATATCATCGACTCGGTGATGGACGCCGAGATGCCGGAGGCCCAGCAGGCCGCCTTGGCCATGGCGATCTACTTCAAGCAGATGTCCGCGCAGGAAACCGCGCTCCTGGCCGAAGAGCTCCGTCTCTCCGGCGACGTCATCGACCTCGACCGTCTCACCCAGCCGAAGATCGCCAAGGTCTCGACCGGCGGCGTGGGCGACAAGACTTCCATGGTGCTCGGCCCGCTCGGCGCCGCCGCCGGCGTCATCATGCCCGGCATGAACGGCAAGGACGAGGAGTTCTGCATCTCGAC
>RGES01000247.1 GCA_009917805.1 Verrucomicrobiota bacterium | reverse complement strand
CCTGGCGATGAAGCCCATGCGCGTCGAAGGCCCGCTGCTGCCTCAGTGGCCAGGCGCGGGACACAAGCTTCTCTTCGGGAATCTGCCGAACGCCCCTTCCTCAGAGTGGGCGCGCCGGATCAAATACGAGAAGCGCCGTACCCAGCAGATGTATGAGGTCACGAGCACCCAGCCAGGCGTCGACGGACCGAGGCTCATCAAAGCGTTCGTCGACAAGGTCGTGCGCGAGAAGAGCCAGCCGACGCAGGCCGACCCTTATGTCCGCCTCTTCGAGGCCGAACTCAAGAACGGCTCTACCTTCGAGGAATCCCTGCTGACCGCCTACACCGCCGTCCTCTGTTCGCCCGCGAACCTCTACTTCCACGAACAAGCCGGCCGCCTCGACGCCTGGGCGGTGGCTTCACGGCTGAGCTACATGTTCTGGGGCACGGCGCCCGATGACGAACTCCGCAAGCACGCCGAGACCGGCGCGCTGCTGAAGCCCGCGACCCTGCGCGCCCAGACGGACCGTCTGCTCTCGGATCGGCGCGCGCAGCGCTTCGTACGCGACTTCACCGATCAGTGGCTCTCGCTCCGCAACATCGACGCCACCACGCCGGACAAGCAGCTTTACCCCGAGTACGACGATGCCCTCAAGGCCGCCATGCTCGATGAGACCCGCGGCTTCTTTGCCGAGATCCTCGAGAAGAACCTCAACGTTTCCGACTTCCTCGACTCCGACTGGACGATGCTCAACAACCGCCTCGCCAGGCACTACGGCATCGCCGGCGTCGACGGCGTGGCCTTCCGCAAGGTCGGATTGAAGCCGGAGGATCACCGCGGCGGCCTGCTCACCCACGCGAGCGTCCTCAAGGTTTCCGCCAACGGCAACAACACCTCCCCCGTCGTCCGCGGCGCCTGGGTGCTCGACCGCATCCTCGGCACCCCTCCCTCCCCGCCGCCGCCCGGCACGCCGGGCGTCGAACCCGATATCCGCGGAGCGACGACCCTCCGTCAGATGCTCGAGAAACACCGCTCCACGGAGAGCTGCAATTCCTGTCACGCGCAGATCGACCCGCCCGGCTTCGCCCTCGAGAGCTATGACGTCGCCGGCGGCTGGCAGACGAACTACCGCAGCCTGGGCCGCCAGTTCAAATCGCCGCCGAACCTCAAGCGGGTCCAGTGGCGCATCGGGCCGCCCGTCGATTCCTCGGGCGTGACCGCCGACGGCAAGGCCTTCGCCGACCTCAAGGAGTTCAAGCAGAAGGTCCTGCTCGCCGACCCCGAGGCCTTCACGCTCGCCCTCGCCCGCAAGCTCGCCGCCTACGGCAGCGGACGCGCGATGGGCTTCTCCGACCGCGTCGAACTACGACGCATCGCCCACGAGACCTTCACGCACGGCAACGGCCTCCGCGACCTGCTCCACAACCTCGTCCAAAGCGAAATCTTCCTGACCAAATGAACGCCCCGCACATCGCCACCAAGACCCGGCTGGACCGACGCGCCTTCCTGCGTAGCACCGGCCTGCTGCTCTCGTTGCCCTGGCTCGAGGCCATGGTCCCCAGCTTCGCCAACGCCGCGGAATCCCGCGCCGCCACGACGCAGCCGCGACGCTTCCTGGCGATGAACTACAGCCTCGGCTTCCACGTGCCCTTACTCGTGCCCAAAGAGGCGGGGCCCGATTACACGCCCTCCTACTATCTCGAACCGCTGCAGGCCCACCGCAAAGACTTCACGGTCTTCTCAGGTATCTCCCACGATGAACAGAACGGCTCCGACGGCCATACCTCCGAACTCACCTGGCTGACTTCTGCCAGGCACCCTGGTCTGCCCGGTTTCCGCAACACGATCTCCTTGGACCAGCTGCTGGTCCAGAAACTCAACCCCGACACCCGCTTCACCTCCCTCGTGCTTTCGGCAGGCAACCATGCCTCGATGTCCTGGACGATGAACGGGGTCTGCCTCCCCGCGGAACCTTCTCCTTCGAAGGTGTTCCAACTCCTGTTCGTGGAAGGCAGCCCGACGGAAGTGAAACGTCAGCTGGATGAGCTACGCCGCGGGCGCAGCATCCTCGATACCGTCGGCGAAGAAGCCAGAAAGCTGAATGCCAACCTCGGCCCGAGGGATCGGGAGAAAGTAGACCAATACTTCACGAGCGTCCGCGAACTCGAAGCCCGGCTGCTTTCCTCCTCCGCCTGGGCGACTCGTCCCAAGCCCAAGATCGCCTCCGCTGCGCCGAAGGATGTCGCGGATCGCACCGACATCATCGCCAAGACCAGGCTGATGCATGAGATGATCACGCTGGCTTTCCAGACCGACTCGACGCGATTCATCACCTACAGCGCCGGGGGCATGAACGCGACGCCCAAGATCGAAGGCGTCAGCCAGGACTGGCACAACCTCTCGCACCATGGCCAAGACGAGGCCAAGATCGAGGAACTGCGGATCATCGAGCGCGCCGAATTCAATGAGATCGGCCGCCTGCTCGGCCTCCTCAAGGGCGTCCGCGAAGGCCGCGGCACGCTGCTGGACAACACGATCGTCATGGCCGGCAGCAACCTTGGCAACGCGAGCGCTCATAGTACCCGCGACATTCCTCTCATCGTCGCGGGCGGCGGCTTCCGTCACGGCAAACACGTGGTGGCCGGCGGCAAGGGCAACGACAACGCCCGCTTCGCCAACCTCTTCGT
>RGES01000246.1 GCA_009917805.1 Verrucomicrobiota bacterium | reverse complement strand
CTGCACAAGCTGCCCGCCGAGCTCGGTTTCGCCGAAGCCGCCATGATCGAGGCCGTGTCCGTCGGCGTGCACGCCGTCCGCCTCACGCCCGTCGCCCCGGGCGACACCGCCATCGTCGTCGGTACCGGCATGATCGGCCTGCTGACGCTCCAGGCCGCCAAGATCGCGGGTTTCGCGCAGGTCATCGCCGTCGACACCGAGGACTCCCGCCTCGCCGTCGCCCAGGAGCTCGGCGCCACCCACAGCTTCAATCCCAAGACCGGCGGCGACCTCACCGAGTACGTCAAGTCCCTCACCAAGGGGCAGGGCGCCGACGCCGCCTTCGAGTGCGTCGGCCTCAACGCCACCGTGCTCTCCGCGATCCACGCCGTGCGCAAGGGCGGCACGGTGACGCTGGTCGGCAACCTTTCCCCGAAGACCGAGCTCCCGCTCCAGGTCGTCGTCACGCGTCAGCTGCGTCTGCAGGGTTCCTGCGCCTCCGCCGGCGAGATCCCGCGCTGCATCGAGCTGCTCGCCACCAAGCAGATCAAGGTCGACAAGATCATCTCCGCCGTCGCGCCGCTCGCGCAGGGCGCCGACTGGTTCGCCAAGCTCTACGCCGGCGCGCCGGGGGTGATGAAGGTCATCCTCGCCCCTCAAGTCTGACCCATAGAACCAATGGCTTTCTTCGATCTCACCGGCAAGGTCGCCTTCATCACCGGCACCAGCCGCGGCCTCGGCCAATACTTCGCCCGCGCCCTCGCGCAGGCCGGCGCCGACATCGCGATGTCGAGCCGCGACGCCGCCAAGCTCGCCCCGTTCCGCAAGGAGATCGAGGCCCTCGGACGTCGTACCTGCGGCGTCGACCTCGACGTCCGTGACCACGCCAGCATCAAGGCCGCCGTGGCGGAAGTGGAGAAGCAGATGGGCCGCATCGACATCCTCGTGAACAACGCCGGCTGCAACGCGCAAGCCCGCGCTCGAGGTCACCTGGGACGACTGGAACATGGTCCTGGACACGAATCTTCGCGGCACGTTCTTCACCGCCCAGGCCGTGGCGCCGGGCATGATCTCCCGCGGTTACGGACGCATCGTGAACATCGGCTCCGTCACCTGCGTCGCCGGTTACGCCGGCCTCGCTCCGTATGGCGCGAGCCGCGGCGGCGTGAAGCAGCTCACCATGAGCCTCGCCGACGATTGGGGTCGCCACGGCGTCACCGTCAACTGCCTCGCCCCGGGTTGGTTCAAGACCGCCCAGAACGCCGTCCTCTACGAGAACCGCGAATGGGTCGAATACCTCTGCGACCGTATCCCGCTCAAGCGCCCCGGCGCCCCGGACGACCTCGCCGGACCGGTGGTCTTCCTGGCCTCGGAAGAGAGCCGCTACGTGACCGGCCAGACCTTGTTGGTTGACGGGGGCATCAGCACAGGTGCTACTCGTGCCACGGTCGCCCCGCCGAAACCCTGATTCCCTCGCGCCATGCTTTACGCCCTGCTCGCCATCGCCGTCCTGGTCCTGTTGGTGACCTGGCTGAAGCTGAATCCCTTCATCGCCCTCCTGATCAGCTCGCTGACGCTCGGGGCGATGGTCGTGGCGTCCTCCGGCGTGCTGACCATGGCGGAGGTCCTCAAGGCCTTCCAGACGGGCTTCGGCAACACCTTGGCGGGCACGGGCGCGATCATCGTGCTCGGCGTCGTCTTCGGCAAGCTGCTCGCCGAATCGGGCGGGGCAGGGGTGCTCGCCAAGCAGTTCATCCGCACGCTCGGGCCCTCCCGCATCGGCCTCTGCATCATCCTGCTCGCGCTTTGCGTGGGCATGACGACCTGGTTCGCGGTCGGCCTGCTGCTCATCCTGCCGATCGTCATCACCCTCGCCAAGGAGACCGGTAAGCCCTTCCTGCTGCTGGTCCTGCCGCTGCTCTCCTTCCTCTCCGTGATGCACGGACTCATGCCGCCGCACCCCGGCCCGGTCATCGCGATCGAGGCCCTGCACGCCGACATGGGCAAGGTCATCCTGTGGGCGCTGGTGCTGGGTATTCCCGTCGCCGCCATCGCGGGTCCGTTCTTCGCCCGGCTCGCCGTGAAGCGGGTCGACGTCGCCACGCCGGAATTCACGCCGTCGGTCTCCGCGGGCCAGACTTTGCCGACGTTCGGTCTCACGCTCTTCACCGTGCTGCTGCCGGTCCTGTTGCTCCTGACGGGCACCTTGGTGGAGCTCCTGCAGGCCAAGGAAGCCCTCTGGGGCAAGGTCGGGCTCTTCGTCGGCCACCCCGTGATCGCCCTGCTTTTATCGGTGCTTTTCGCGATGTGGGCCTTCGGCAAACGCTGCGGCCGTTCGGCCGGCGAGCTCCTGAAGTTCTCCGAGCAGAGCGTCTCCGGCATCGGCATGACGCTCATCCTCGTCGGCGCCGGCGGCGGCTTCGCGCTCGTCATGCGCACGGCCGGAGTGGACAAGCAGCTCGCCGAACTCGCGGCCTCCGCGGGCCTCCCGTTGCTCGTCTACGGCTGGCTCGTCTCGGCCTTCATCCGCGTCGCCACGGGGTCCGCGACCGTCGCCATCACCGTCGCTTCGGGCTTCATCGCGCCGGTGCTCGCCGCGCATCCGGGCACCAGTCCCGAGCTCATGGTGATCTCCATCGGCTGCGGCTCGCTCTTCCTCTCGCACCTCAACGACAGCGGCTTCTGGATGGT
>RGES01000245.1 GCA_009917805.1 Verrucomicrobiota bacterium | reverse complement strand
CGGAGGGAGACGCAGGTCGAGGGAAGGTCAAGCAGAGGGGCCGATTTCTCAGAAACCGACGGCGTTCTTACTGCCCTGCTTGGTCACGATCTTCTCTTCGGTCCAGACGGCCACGCCGCGCTTGACCTCGACCAAAGTGAGCTGGAAGACGAAGGAGCTCTGGCGGGTGCTGCCGGCATTGGTACGGTCCTCGAGGATCTTGCCCTTGAGCACATACTCCGCATGGGGGACGTTGGCCTTGGAGCCGGATTCGGCGCGGGCGGCGTTGGCGGTGGCGTCGTTATCGAGCAAAGTGACGCGACCAGCGTTGACCAGAGGCACGGTGATCTTGGACAGGAGCAAGGCGGTGTCGAAGTTGTCGGCGGTGTCGTTGGTGATGGCGCCCAGCTGAAGCACCGGAGCGCCCTTCGAGAAGGACGACGAGGAGACCATCGACTGGAGCATCTGGGAGCCGGCGGTGGCGAAGTCCTGGATATTGACCTTGTCGAGGCTGACCACGAGTTCGCGGCCGTTAGGGTCCTTGTAGGTGGCGGGCGTGCCGCAACCGACGATGAGGACGGCGCAGGCCAGGAGGGAGAGCTTGTTCATGGGAGGATTAGCGGGAGATGAGACGGAGGCGGCACTCGGCGGACTGCGGCTTGAGCGCGGTCGCGGTGATGGTGGTGAGGGCGCCGGGCTCGAGCGGGGTGACGATCCAGTTCGGCTGGCTTTCGGTCACGGTGCCGTCGGCGGCCAGCCACTCGAAGCTGACGTTGATGGTCTGAACGGCGTCAGGGGGCGTCAGGCCGCGCTCGATGCGATCGCCCGTCTCGAGGATCGTGGTGCAACCGGCCAGCAGGCCGAGCGAGAGGAGGGGCAGGATTTTTTTCATGGGACGAGAGGGGTGCAGCGCAGGACGACAGGTTGATTTTCCTGCGTGGACTTAAGGCTTACAAGCAGAACCTTGCCCGCGGGCAGCACGAGGGTGGCTTCGGGATGGCCGACGACCGTGAGCTTCTGGCCAGCCTTGGCGTCCAGGCGCGCCACGGAAAAACGCGCCGGCAGGCCGGACCAATTTCGCAGATCGGCCTTGGTGGTGCCAACGGTATAAAGCGACGTACCTACCTTGGTCGCGATCGCCCAAAGTACGGCTCCGGAGCCTGAATTCTGGCGATTAGCCGCCTCTTCCGAGGATTTGTTGATCAGGTAGCTGGCGGTCGCCTTGACCGCGGCCGAGGTGAACGCCTGGGCCTTGATGCCCGGCAAAGCAGCCTCGAAATGCTTCGCGATCAAGGCGTCCGGTCGGCTCGCCAACGGAACCACGACGTCCTGAGCGTCCAATTTAAGCTTCAGATTGTAATTCAACCCCGAGGGGCGGATGGCCGGCAAGGCGACGCTGACGTAAGGCACGCGCGATGAGACGATGAAGAGCGGGATATCCACGCGCTGCTGATACCATTCCGGGCACATGCCGGTTTCGGCGACGACATAGACGATCGCGCCCTGCCCTTCGCTCGTCGGCGATTCGGCATCCTTGAGGTCGCGACGGAAGGCGTCGTTGCTTCCATTGAGCTGCGTCGCGGCCAGCAGCTCCTTACGCGCCTTCTCGCGATCGGACGGATCCTGGCCGAGGCGAAGGAAGAACATGCCCTGAAGCCAATGGCTGAAGGCATCGTCATAGGTTCCTTCGGACGCGAGGGTGGTCAGGTTCTCCTCGATCATGCCGAGGCCTTCTTTTGTCCGGGCGTCCTGCGTGGCCTTGGCGACGTCGTACTTATCGTTCGCCTTCGGCTTCACGTAAAGCTGCCCCGAACCGAAGGCCTGCTGCACGAAGCGTAGGCGGGCCATGGCCACGCGGGCGCCGTTGAGGTCGCCCGTTTCGAGGCGATTCAAGGCCTGATAGGTCGAGGCGTAGATCCTATCGGCCGGACGCGGCCGATAGGCTTCGGCATAGCCGCTGGAGAAAGCCGCGAGCGTGGCGTCCGAAACGGAGAAGCCGGCGCGCTCCTCTTCGGCGCGCATCGCGACTTCGACCTGCTCGAGGATCCGGGCGCTCTCCTTGAGCTTGCCTTGCGCACGGAGGGCCGCGGCGGCATCCAGGTTCCAGACCAAGGCGTCCTTGGGCTCATCGGCGGCGAAGTTCTGCGCCACGGTCGCGGCGGTCTCATAATCCCCTTCCTCGACGGCCACGCGCACCCGCGGACCACGGTCGACATACGTCGCGCAGCCGGTCAGGCCGAGCAGCAGGATGAGGAGGAGCGGACGCACGGGAAAGCCCACGAAGACTACCCCGCCCCGCCCACAAGTAAAGGACGGTCAGGCCAGCTGAAGCCAGCGGGCGCCGAGGTAAAGCCACAGCGGAGTGACCAGCGGGCAACAGAGCATCGTGATGACCGAGCAACGCAGGCCGACCATGACCTCTCCCTTGAACATCTCGACGATCAGGAAGGTGAAGATGCCGCACGGCATGGCCGCCTGGACCAGCATCACCTTGCGCAGGGACGGATCCGTGACCAGGCAGCCGGCCGCGGCCAACACCAGCATAGGCATCAGCAACCAGCGGACGGCCATCACGCCGAAGGACACCGGCGCGTCGGAGACCAAGCGGAAGTCCTTGATGATCTCGTGGAGATAGATGCCGGTCAGCAGCGTGCCGATCGGGATGGCGCACTCCCCGATGGCGTGGCAGAGGTCG
>RGES01000244.1 GCA_009917805.1 Verrucomicrobiota bacterium | reverse complement strand
CGTGCTCGCGACGACGTGGCACGCGCGCGCGGCGGATTGGCTGAGGGAAACCCACGGGGAGGAGGCGGTGAGAACCACCGACCTGCTCGCTGGGCTGTCCCCGGCCTTGCGCGACTGAAGTCGGCCTCGCTGGCTCACGGGATGCAGCCGATCCCGACCGACCCGCTCGCGCAACGCGTCCTGCTCAACGGCCTCAAAGGCGTCGGGCCGGTGACGGTGCGGCGGCTGCGCGAGGCCTTCGGCGGCGACCTGTCCGTCGCCCTCGGCGCGCCCGCCGACCAGCTCGCGCGCATCGAAGGCGTCAGCCGGCCGGTGGCCGCGGCGATCGCCGCGCGGGAGTTCGCCTGGGCCGCGGAGATGGGTCGCACACGTGACCTGGGCTTCCGCCTGCTCGACGAGAACGATCCGGCCTGGCCGACGTCGCTCGCCAAGCTGTGGGATCCTCCTTTGGTGCTCTACGCCGAAGGCTCGGCGCTGCCGAACGAACGTGCCGTCGGGATCATCGGCTCACGCCACTGCACGACCTACGGAACCTCTCTCGCCCGCAGCTTCGCGCGCGATCTCGCGAAAGCAGGCTGGTGGATCGTCAGCGGGCTGGCGCGCGGCATCGACACCGCGGCGCACGAAGGCGCGCTCGAGGCCGACGGTCGCACGGCCGCGGTCGTCGGCCACGGCCTCGACCTGACCTTCCCGCCCGAAGCCGTCCGGCTGCGCGCCCGCATGAAGACCGACGGCTGCGTGCTGTCCGAGTTCCCGCTCGGAAGGCCCGCCGACCGGCAGACCTTCCCGCAGCGCAACAGGATCGTCGCGGGCTTGGTGCGCGTGATGGTGGTCGTCGAGACCGACGTCGACGGCGGCAGCATGATCACCGCGCGGTTCGCGGGCGACCTCGGCAAGACGCTCTGCGCCGTACCCGGCCGGGCCGACAGCCCCTCAAGCCGCGGATGCCATGCGCTCATCCGCGACGGGGCGACGTTGGTCTCCTCGGTCGACGACATCCTGGCCGAGCTCGGCGAAAGCCGCGGCAGCCCGGCGCTCGCGCTCATCGAAGATCCGCCCGAGTTCGCCCGCTGGCTGCCGCACTTCGCAGGCGGCGCCGCGCATGACGCCGAAAGCCTGTCCGTGCTCGCGGATTGCGCCGTGGCCGAAGCCGCGGTGAGCCTGACGATGATGGAGATCCGCGGCGTGCTCACGCGCCGGCCCGACGGCCGCCACGAACGCGCCTGACCTCAGCGATGCGGCACGTTGCCTTGATCGGCGGGCACCGCCGCCGTCAGCGGATTACCCTGCCATCGGTCGAGGACCGCCTTGGGCTTGGCGAAGCAATCGCGCAGCGCGCCCATCACCGGACGCCAGCCGTCGCCGAAGCCTGCAGGGTAAGCCGAAGCCTTCAGCGATTCGTGATCCGCAAGCCAGAGGGCGCGCACGCAATGCCAGCCTTGCGAGACGAAGACGATGTGGTCCTGCGGATAATAAGCCTTCGCGCGCAGCACGGAATCCAGGGTCCGCCAGCCGTAAGGGTCCTCGACGATCGGGCAGGTCACGCCCGCCGCGCGGAGCTTCTCCGCCATCACGCGCGCATGGACGTCGGTACCCGAAGTCACGACGAGCCTCACCCGACCCGATCTTGCGAGTTCGACGGCGGCGTCGATGCGCGGACCAAACGTACCGCTCCGCTCGCCGGTCGTGCCGACGAATTCATCGGTCCCGAGCAGGACCATGACCGAACCGGCGGGAATCTCGGAAGCTTCCTTGGCCAATCGGCCCCAGCCGGCCGACCAGACCCAGGCGTTCGCACCGATGAAGAAAAAACCAAGCAGGGCGAAAAGCAGGCCTACCCCCCGTTTGAGCCATCGAGACATGGAAACGACAATTACGCCCAAAAAACCGTTGGCAAGGGGTCTGCTGAGGGAGGTGTGCTTAATTTTAGACACCAATGGGTTGCTGAAAGACCGTATTAGGTCATTTTGAAGGGTAGGCCACCAATGGCACGGATTCTGCCTACTTTTACTCAACATGAGCGCCACACCTTCCGCCGCGAACGCCAAAGTCTTGGTCATCGATGACGACAAGGACCTGCGCTACTCGCTCCGCCGCGCGCTCGCCGGCCTCGGCCACAACGTGATCGAAGCCGACAGCGGCGAGACCGGCGTCGTCGCGGCCAAGCGCGAACAGCCCGACGTGATCCTGCTCGATAACCGCATGGGCGGCATGACCGGCATCGAGACCTTGCAGATGCTCCGCGGCGCGCAGCCGCAGGCGATGGTGATCCTGATGACCGCGTTCGGCACGACGCAGACCGCGATCGAGGCGATGAAGTTCGGCGCCTACGACTACGTCATGAAGCCGTTCGACCAGGCGAAGCTCATCGCGCTCGTCGACAAGGCCCTTTCCGCCCGCCGCGACCTCGCGGCCGCCACGAAGTCCACGCGCACGCTCGTCAATCCCGCCGACTACAAGGAAGGCATCGTCGGCAGTTCCGAGCCGATGCAGGAAGTGCTGAAGTCCATCGGCCAGGTCGCCGCCAGCGACGCCACCGTGCTCATCACCGGCGAAAGCGGCACGGGCAAGGAGCTCGTCGCGCGCTGCATCCACCAGCACTCGCTGCGCGCCAAGGGCCCGTTCCTCGCGGTCAACTGCGCGGCCATCCCCGAGAACCTCATCGAGTCCGAGCTCTTCGGCCACGAGAAGGGCGCCTTCAC
>RGES01000243.1 GCA_009917805.1 Verrucomicrobiota bacterium | reverse complement strand
AAACCGCCGGCCGCGCGGAAGGCCGCGGCCTCGACCCAGACGCAGGAACCGGCGGCCCAGCCGGCGACGCGGCTGCAGAGATTCCAGACGCCGCAGACGAAGCGCGCGTAGCGGGGCGTGCCGGGCTCAAGTTCCACGGTGCTGCCGCCGCCGAGCGCGCGCCCTTCGGCGATCTGCTCGGCGATGGCCGCGAAGAGCGCGACGGAAGGCGTGGAATCGGCGTCGATGAAGACCAGCCATTCGCCGGTCGCGACGCGGGCGCCGGCGTCGCGGGCGCGGCCGATCTGGTTGACCGGCTCGAAGACGACCGTCGCGCCGGCGGCCCGGGCGCAGGCCGCCGTGCCATCGGTCGAATTGTTGTCGCAGACCACGCACTCCCAGGTCCACCCGCGCCGTTCGAAGGCCGCGGCCGCCGTCCGGATGGCCGCGAGCGACGCCGGAAGGAGCTTCTCTTCGTTGAACGCCGGGATGACGACGGAGACGCGCATCACCGGCGCAGGCTCAGCTGACGTGCTCGAAGGCGCAGGCCGCGGCGCCCACGACGCCGACGTTGCCGCCGAGGCCGGCCGGGACGATGGAGCAGACCGCGGAGAGGCGCGGGAAGGCGTAGCTGTTGGCGCTCTTGCGCATCGGGACGAAGAGCGCGTCGCCGGCCGCGGTGACGCCGCCGCCGACCACGATCACGTCAGGATTGAAGGTGTTGATCACGGCGCCGAGGCCGCGACCGAGGAAGTTGATGGACTCCGCCCAGATCTCGTTGGCGAGCGCGTCGCCTTCGGCCATCGCCTGGAAGAGGTGGTGCGTCGTGACCTGGTCGATGGCGCCGGCGAACTTGACGATGCTCGAGGCGCGGCCGGAGGCGAGGGCTTCGCGGGTACGGCGCGCGATGGCGGTGCCGGAGGCGTAGACTTCCCAGCAGCCGGGGTTGCCGCAGCCGCAGCGAGGTCCGTCCATCGTGAGGGGGATGTGGCCGAGCTCGGCCGCGTTGCCGTTGGAGCCGCGCATCAGGCGGCCGTCGATGACGGCGCCGCCGCCGATGCCGGTGGAGACCGTGATGTAGACGACGTTCTTCTTGCCCTTGCCGGCGCCGAAACGGTATTCGCCGAGCGCGGCCGCGTTGCAGTCGTTGTCGATGCGGGCGGGCAGGCCGCCGAAGGAATTGCTCAGGAAGTCGGTGATCGAGAAGCCGGTCCAGCCGGGGAGGTTGGGCGAACCGTCGACGCAGCCGCGGGCGATGTCGAGCGGGCCGGGGGAAGCGACGCCGAGGGCGACGAAGTCGACCGGCTTGAGCTTCAGTTCGGCGAGGAGCTGATGGGCGGCGGCGGCGACGCGTTCGCAGGCCTGCTGCGGGCCCTTCTCGGCGAACGTCTCGACGCGGCCGGAACCGAGGACGGTGCCGTCTTCGTTGACGACGCCGAAGGCGAACTTCGTGCCGCCGAGGTCAAAAGCCAAAACTTTGCGCATAAGAAGAGAAAGGGTCAGTCGCGGGCCGGACGCGAGAAGTCATCCTGCAGGCGGACGACGTCGGTCAGGTCGGGCGTGGAGACTTCGAGCAGGACGCTGTCCTCGAGGGCCTCGAAGCGGTGGATCGTGCGGACCGGAATATGGACGGACCGACCAGGCAGCCAGACGGACTGGTCGGCGGCGGTGACGAGCGCGGCCGCGGGCGTCTCGCCGGGCGCGAGCGCGCGCAAGGTCAGGAGGACCTTGCCCGAGAGCAGGTAGAGCGTCTCCGTCTTGCGCTCGTGATACTGGAGGCTCAGGCGACGACCCTTCTTCACTTCCAGCACCTTGCCGGCGTAGGCGGACTGATCGGCATACCAGATTTCGCGGCCCCACGGCTTCTCCACGATCACGCGATGCATCGACAGCGCCCGGTCGGGTGCGGTCACGGCGAGGCGCGCGAAATCTTCGGCGGCGAAGGCCTTCTCGGAAAGCCAGGCCTGACGGTCGGCGCCGCTCAGCACGACCGGCATGCGCGCATGCACTTCGCCGGCTTCGCGGTTCGGCGCGACCGTCACCAGGCAAAGCGTGCGGCGATGGGTGCCATCGGCGGCGAGATGGAGCGACCACAGGCCGCCGACCGCCAACGGACCGCCGTCGGCGGCGCGGAAATAATACGGCGACTTCAGCTTACCCTCCGTCTTCCATTCGTAGTAGCCGTCGATCGGGATGACGCAGCGGCGATGGCGGGCGGAGTCGCGGAACGTCGGGCGGTCGAAGATGCCTTCGGCGCGGGCGTTGGCGTGGCCTTCCTGTTCGTCGGCCGGCGCCCAGGCCGGCACGAAGCCCCACGGCAGGGCTTCGGTGCGCAGGACGCCCTGCTCGCGGCGGACGGAGACGAGCGGCGTGCCGGGCGAGATGTTATAACGCGGCGAGACCTCGGCCGAAGGCGCGCCGAGGCTCTTCACGATCTCTTCCCAGCGTGAGAACTGGGTGACGCGGCCGCACATGCGTTCGGTCGAATCAGGCCTTGGGCAGGACGGGCGGGCGGGTGGCGTTGCCGCCGGTGCGCAGGGCGTTGAGCACGACCAGGTTGATCAGGTGCATGATGCCGAGGACCACGACGACCACGCCGACCGACTTGCTCAGGTGCTCGACGACGTCGATGCCGGTCTTCGGATGCTCCTTCGAAGAAAGGAAAAGGAGCATGAAGCCCGCGTTCACCAGGTAGAAGCCGATGATCAGGAGATTGTTGACCGAGTCGGCCATCGTCTCGTTGCCATGGA
>RGES01000242.1 GCA_009917805.1 Verrucomicrobiota bacterium | reverse complement strand
CCCCTTCGGTTTCCAGGGTTACGGCATCAAGATGGAAGCCAAGGAGCTGCTGAAGGAGACGATGGAGGGATGGAAGCGAAGCGTTAATTGAGGTTTTAGCGGTAAGCGGCTGGGAGCATTGCGGTTCACAGGTCTCGGGTTTCTGGCGCCAGGTACGGGCGATCAGGTTCGTGGTCCAGGCCCGGGACCAGCACCTGAACCTGAATACCTGGACCAGATACCCGATGGCCGAGACCCGGGACCTGAAAGTCATGACATGCCGAAGCCAATCATGGACGTGGTTGGCGCCGTTCTGGAAGTTGGCGAACTCAAGGAGGAAGGTCGGGCCCTGGATGCTGTAGTAGTGGGCCTGGCCGGCTTCGGTGCCGCCGTTGTAGCCGAAGAAGAGCTGGTCTTCCGGGGTCGCGCTGATGGCCGCCATTTCCTGGAGGGCGAAGTCGGAGCGGGCGCGGCCGACGTATTCGGCGATGATCGTGCCGGCCATCTTCTTCTGTTCGGCGGTGAGGGCGGAGAAGGCGATGCCCTTATGCTTGAGGATGCCGTCGGCCTTCTGCTTGTTGCCGGTGATGACGTCCTTCGGGGTTTCGCCGGGGATGAAGCCGGTCTTGCGCTGTTCGGCGGTGAGGGACTTGGCGAGGGCGCGGCCGGTGGCGTCTTCGGTGTCGAGGAGTTCGAAGCCGACAAGGCCGGGCATCGCGTCGCCGACGTGGGCGGTGTCGGCCTTCACCTGGCCGGGGTTGGTGCCGAGGAACGAAGGCGTGGAGCCGACGAGGACGCCGTCGACGATGGTGAAGTTCTGCGAGCAGTGGTGGCCTTCCCAGCGGAAGCCCCAGGTGCCGTGGGCGTCAGGCTTGCCGAAGATCGACACGAAGTAGTTCTCGGCGTCGCGCTTGTTGGCGCCCTTGCCCTCTTCGATGAGGAAGAGGAGGTATTCGAGGGCCATGACGGATTCGACCTTCATGTGGCCGCGCTGGCTGAGGGAGACGGAAAGGAGGGCCTGGGCGAAGTGGCGCTGGCCGGGGTTCATTTCCTTGATCGGGAGGCCCTTGCGGACGGCCGGAACGAAGATCCAGTTCAGGCGCTCGGCGTCGTCGAACTTGAAGGTCGCCTTGGCGCGCTGGGCTTCGTTGAGCGAGCCGAGGAAGGCGTTGGCGGATTTGGCCATTTCTTCGCCGGCGGTATGGCCGAAGGCGGCGGGGACGGCGGCGGCCAGGAGGGCAAGCACGCTCAGGAGACGGGTGAGGGAACGCATGGGGGTGTCAGGTAAGGACAGGGGTGTAAGGGAAGGGTTCCCCGAGAGCCAGAAGGGAATGACGACAAACCAGGTCCCTGCGGTGGGCGGTTAGCGGTTGGCGGATAGGAAAGTTACAAAACAACGCCAAACAGAGGGGGTCCCTCCCGTCTCATAACTGAGGCTGTTTTCTCCCTGACCGCTAGCCGCCAACCGCTAACCGCTATTACCAGCGCTTTACGCGCCTTCTGCCTCGCTCAGCTTCTGCGCGGCCTGTTCCCAGGCGGCGGTGGCGGCCTGAAGCGCGTTGATCGTGTCCTTCAGCTGGGCGTTCAATTGCTGGACGTTCGCCCCTCCGGCATAGGTGGCCGGGTCGGCGAGTTCGGCGGTGAGCTTGGCCTGCTTGGCTTCGAGGTCGGCGACCTGCTGTTCGCACTTGGTGACCTCGGCCTTCAGTTTGCGGATATCGGCGGCGGACGGCTTGGCGGGGGCCTTCGGCTTTTCGACCTTGGCGGCTTCGGCCTGCTTCGGACGGGCATCCGTGAAGCCGGCGGTCAGCGCGGCGCGCTCGTTGCCGGACTTGGACTTCTCGAGGTAGTAGGCGTAGTCGCCGGCGTAGTGCGTCAGGCGGCCGGAGTGCACGTGGAGCACCGTCTTGGCGATCTCGCGGATGAAGTGCACGTCGTGGCTGACGAAGTAGAGCGTGCCTTCGTAGGTCTTCAGGGCGGCGATGAGCGCGTCGATCGACATGATGTCGAGGTGCGTCGTCGGCTCGTCCATGAGCAGGAAGTTCGGCGGGTTGATCAGCAGCTTCACCAGCGCGAGGCGGGATTTCTCGCCGCCCGAAAGCACGGAGACCTTCTTGTGCACGTCGTCCTTGCGGAAGAGGAACGTGCCGAGCATGCCGCGGGCCTGCTGTTCGGTGAGGCCGTTCTCCGTGGTGCGGAGCTCCATCACGTTCTCGAGGACGGTCAGCTTGGGGTTGAGGTTGTCGACGCGGTTCTGGGCGAAGTAGCCCGTGATGACGTTGCCGCCCTCCTCGCGCAGGCCGCCGTTGATCGGGATGACGCCGGCGAGGATCTTGAGCAGGGTGGACTTGCCGGCGCCGTTGGGGCCGACGAGCACCGTGCGCTGGCCGCGTTCGCACTCGAAGTTCAGGTCCTGGTAGACGACGTGCTCGCCGTAGGCCTGCTGCACGTGCTCGAGCTTCATGACCTTCAGGCCGGAGCGCGGCGGCTGCGGGAAGCGGAACTGGATCTTCTTCAGGTCGTCCTCGGGCTCGTCGATCGCGACCTCCTCGAGGCGGGCGATCTGCTTCTCCTTGGACTTCGCGCGGGAGGCCATCGAGGCCTTGGCGCCGAAGCGGTCGACGAACGTCTGCAGGTGGGCGATCTCACGCTGCTGGTTCTTGAACATGGCTTGCTGCCGCTCCTTGCGGGCGACGCGCTCCACGAGGAAGTCGTCGTAGTTGCCGGTATACTCGTGCAGGCGCTGGCCGC
>RGES01000241.1 GCA_009917805.1 Verrucomicrobiota bacterium | reverse complement strand
CGAAGGAGTGAAACGGATCCAGACCACCTGCTCGGGGACCGGCGGCTTGAGGGCGTCGCCGATGCGCTGCTGCAGCTGGAGGGTGTCGACGGCCTGGTCGCGGTGGCGGCGGGCGGTGTCGAGCTCCTTCTTAGAAAGGGAGATGTCGCGTTCGAGGCGCTGGATGCGGCTGCCGATGGTGTCGGCTTCGACGCGCAGGCGCATGATGTTGATCGTGCCGACGGCGAAGGCCGCCACGGTGGCGAGGACGCAGGCCCAGGTGAGGAAGCGCGGGCTCATGCGGCGAGGCGGCGGACGGCGCGGAGGCGCGCCGAACGGCTGCGGGGGTTGCGAAGCTGTTCGGCTTCGGAAGGCTGGACGGCCTTGCGGGTGAGGAGGTCGGCCTGCTTGACGCGGTCGTCCTGGTTGCGGGCGTCGTCGCGGTCGACCGGACGGCCGGCGACCTCGTTCATGTAACGCTTCACCATCCGGTCCTCGAGGGAATGGAAGGAGATGACGGCGAGCACGCCGCCGGCGTTGAGCTTGCCGAAGGCGAGCGGGAGGGCGTCGGCCAGGGCGCCGAGCTCGTCGTTGACCGCGATGCGGACGCCTTGGAAGGTGCGGGTGGCCGGGTGCGGGCCGCGGGGACCCGGCGCGGGCGGCGCGGCCTCGGCGACGAGTTCGGCGAAGCTGGCGGTGCGGGCGAGGCGGCCGGTGCCGCGGGCGGCGACGATCGCGTTGACGACGCGGAACCAGCGGGGCTCCTCGCCGTAGTCGCGGACGGCGCGTTCGAGCTCGGCGCGTTCGCCGCGCTCGAGGAACTCAGCGGCGCTGCGGCCGACGCGCGTGTCCATGCGCATGTCGTTCGGCGCGTCGTGGCGGAAGGAGAAACCGCGTTCCGGGACATCCAATTGGTACGAGGACACCCCAATGTCCATCAGAACACCATCGAATCGTCCCGGAACGCGGTCAAGGTGGCGGAAATTCTCGGAATGGAAACGCAGCCGGCCGGCATGCGCGGCGAGCAGCGCAGCGGAGCGCTCGGCGGCCGCGGGGTCGCGGTCCATCGCGTCGACCGTGCAGCCCGGCGCGCGCGCGAGGATCGCCGAAGTGTGGCCGCCGCCGCCGAAGGTGCAGTCCAGGTAGGCGCGTCCGTCCTGCGGAGCGAGGAGCGTCAGGCACTCCTCGAGCAGGACTGGGACGTGGCTGGTCATGCGGCGGTCTGTGAATAAGGTGTGAGCAGTGTAAGTAACTTCTGGATACGCGTCAGAGGCCCAGCTCGCGCAAGGCGCGGAGGATGGTGAGCGCGTGCTCGGATTCGCGGTCGGCCTTGGGCGGCGTCGGCGAGGAGATATGGAAGGTGGTGAAGCCGCCGCGGAAGATCACGTCGTGCTCGAGCTTCGCTTCCTTGACGATGTGGTCGTTGAGCGTGATGCGGCCGGCCTTGTCGCACGTGACCTGGATGCTGTTCGTGCCGAGCAGGCTGAGCGCGTCCATCTTCACCGGATCGCTGACGGTCACCTGCGAAGCGGCGACGCGGATGCGTTCGGCCATCGACGGAGGGAACACCACGACCGAGGCCAGCGCGGGATGATACATCGCGAGGAACGTCGCCTCCGCGTCGAAACGCCAGGCCGCCGGGATGGTGACACGGTTCTTCTCATCCAGCTTTCCGTTGTGGATGCCGGTGAAGAGACCGTTGTTGGCGCCAATAGACATTGCGTATGGGGAGATGCCCCCAGATGACCCACTTTTCCCCACACCCCTCCACCCGTCAACATTTTAGCCGGAGATCTGCCCAATTTCTTGTTCACAGCGCGGCCAGGGAGAACAAATGACTGTAATCAGTCATTATGTAGCATAAGTTAATGATTTTCAATGGTTTATGTGAAAATACCCCCTAGGGGGCGATTTTGTCCGCCCTCCCCGCCCTTCCGCGGCCCCCAGGGGATCGGGCCGGCGCGAGGCCCGGCCGGACCATGTAATGACTTTTTCACTACAATCGGAGCCCGTTCGCGACCCCCGGGCGAGGGCGAAACTGTTTGCCAACGGACCCCGGCTGTGCTTTGTCTCCAAGCACTCAATCACGACTCTCGCACATGAAAACCGCCCTCGCCCTCCTCGCCGCCCTCGTCCTCTCCGGCTGCTCCACCCAGCTCGGCGTGGACAACAGCCAGAACCACGAAGCTTCCTATTCCAACATCACCGGCGTCCTGACCACCCGCTACACCGCCGACACCGAGGCCGTCTTCAACGCCGTCAAGCGCACGATCGACTCCATGCCCGGCACCCTCCGCACCGGCGAGACCGACGAGCGCGGCGCCAACAAGGAGCTCCTGAGCGTCGTGGCCTACGCCCGCACCATCGGCGACCTTGAGATCAAGATCACCATCGAGAAGGCCGAAGACGAAGTCACCAAGGCCGTCTTCACCCAGGTGAAGGTCAAGTACGGCTTCTTCGGCAACCTGCCGGAGAGCCAGAAGATCGTCTCCAAGATCACCTCCAACCTGCGCTAAGCGCCGGGGCGGAACCGCCAAACGGACGCCGCCCAGCCACCCGGCTCGGCGGCGTTCTTTTTTCACCACCTCAACAATGGGCAACATCCACGGACACAGTTTCCGCATCACCACCTTCGGCGAAAGCCATGGCCCCGCCCTCGGCGTGATCATCGACGGCTGCCCTCCCCGCGTGCCGTTCGACGCCGCCTTCCTGCGCAGCGAGCTCGACCGCCGCCGCCCGGGCCAGAGCGCCCTCACCACGCAGCGC
>RGES01000025.1 GCA_009917805.1 Verrucomicrobiota bacterium | reverse complement strand
GTTGTTGCCGTTGGTGTCGAAGATCGTCGTGCCGAAGAGCGAGATGCCGCCGGCGATGGCGGAGCCGCCGCTGGTGATGTCGGTCGTCGCGCCGGTCGCCCAGCGGATGGTGCCGCCGAGGGCGGTGAGGCCGCCGGGGCTCGCGCCGAAGTTGGCGGTGGCCTGCGTAGGCAGGACCTGCAGGATGCCGGTCGTATCGAGGGCGAAGCCGCCGGTGAAGGTGTTGGCGGCGCCGCTGAGCGACGCGGAATTGCCGATGATGCGGACGCTGGAGACGCCGCCGGAGATGTCGGCGATGTTGGGCGTGTAATTCAGGTTGCCGCCGCCGCCGCCGAAGCGGAAGAAGCCGGCGTTGCCCGGGGTGTAGGTGCCCGCATAGGTCACGTCGCCCATGCCGGCGCCGATGCCCATGCCCGGCAGGTTGTAACCGGACTTGCCGAGATCGAGGTTGGTGGCCGCCGTGGTCGGCGAGAGCGCGATGGTGCCGGTGCTGCTGCCGTTGGTGAAGCGACCGATGTCGACGATCGAGGCGAGCGTGTCGCCGACGATGGCGCCGCCCTGGGCGACGACGAGGAAACGACCGGACTTGTAGGCCGCGAGCGTGCTCGCGTTGAGCGCGCCGCCCGCGCCGACGGCGACGGTGCCTTCGTTGATCGTGAGCGGGGTGAGGAAGTTGCTGACGCCCGTGAAGGTGAGCGTGCCCGCGCCCGACTTGATCAGGCGACCGGCCGCGTTGGCGGTGGCGAGGCTGCCGACCGTCACGCTGGCGCCGGTGCCGCCGCCGCCGATGAGGGCGACGGTCGGGACGGTGCCGGAAGCGTAGGTACCGGGGCTGGTGATGACGATGCCGGTGACCTGGCCGCTGCCGTTGATGACGGCATAGCCGGAGGCAGGCGAACCGCCCGGCAGGACGCCGGTGGTGCTGAAGCGGACGAGCGGGGCGCCGACGTAGCCGGAACCGCCGTTGACGGTGAGGTCGGCCTGGGTCACGCCCATGCCGGCCGCGGCGCTGATGCCCGGCACGCTGACGTTGAAACCGTTGGTGTTGAACGTGACGACGCCCGTGGCCGAGGCGCCGAGGCTGCCGTTGTTGATCGCGCCGTACAGGTTGGTGTTGAAGGTGATGTAACCCGGGTTCGTCGAAGACAGGATGCCCGTGGTGATCGCCGCGTTCGCGCGGATCGTGCCGCCCGAGAGATTGTTGTAACCGAAGTTGTTCGACCAGACCGAGAGCAGCGGATTCGCCGTGGTGTTGTTGGCGATGCTGGCGTTGCCACCGAGGGCGATGAGGCCGGAGGTGAGGTTGAAGAACGCCTGCGAGTTGAACATCGTGCCGCCGTTGCCGACGCGCAGGGCGTCCGCGCCGCCGTCGTAGGTGCCGCCCGCGATGTTGACCGCGCCGAACGCGTCGCCGGCGTTGTTGCTGTTCAGGATCAGGCCGAGGTAGTAGGTGCCGGTCGTGCCGGTACGGTTGACATAACCGCCCGGTCCGACGGTGAACTGGGCGTTGCCGCTCCACGCGTTGATGAACCAAGCGTCGCCCGAGCTGTTGTTCAGGGTCGCGGTGCCGCCGACGTAGCCGACGCCGACGCCCGTGTTGGATCCGGCGCCGTTGACGTTGATGAAGCGGCCGCCCGTGCCGAGCTGGTAGAGGCCTCCGGTGAGGTTGAAGTAGCCGTAGCCGTCGCCGTTGGCGATGAACTGACTCGAGGCCGAGGTGTTATGTCCGAGGATGACGCTTCCCGCGGTCTGGTTATAGACGGAGACCGCGCCGAAGGCGTTGGCGCCCTGGGTCGCGAAGAGCGACATGTCGCCGCTCACGTTGACGACGGCCTTGCCCGAGCTGTTGCCGTAGATGAGCAAGGTGGTGCTCGCGGCGCCGGCGTAGCTGCCGGTGACGTTGAGCGAGCCGGCATTGACGGTCGTGTTGCCGGTGTAGAGGTTGTTGCCCGAGAGCGTCTGCGCGCCCGTGCCGTTCTTGGTCAGGGAGAGCGCGAAGGAACTGCCGTCGCGGATCACGCCGCCGAAGCTCGCGTTCGCGTTGTCGGCACCGATGGTCAGGGTCGCGGCGGCCGGCACGAGGCCCGTGCCGCTGTTCTCGACGAAGCCGTAGGCACCCGAGAGCGAGCCGATGACGTTCGAGAAGTAATTGAGGGCCAGCACGCCGCCGTTGGCGGTCATGCCGAACGAGGACTTGGAGCTGAAGGCGTTGGCCGCGGCGGCCTGCAGGGTGACGCCGTCCAGGGTCGTCGAACCCGCATAGGTGGACGTGCCGCCGATGTTGAAGACCGTGCCGGCGAGGCCCGCGAGGGTCAGGTTGCTGCCGGCGAGGCCCGTGATGCCGCCCGTGAGCGTCAGCGAGGAACCGTTGGCGCCGGTGCCGGCGACGTTCCAGGTCTGGCTGGCGCCGAGGACGATCGGCGCGCTGATGGTGATCGCGCCGGCGTTGGCGTCGACGGTGATGCCGTCGGCGGAAGAGGCGGGCGCGAGCGTCAGGGCCGCGGCCTCGGGGCCGCCGGGGGCGATCACCACGCTGGTCACGCCGGTGGGATTCGCGGTGAACTGGAGGCTGCCGACGGCGAAGTTGCCGTCGAGCGTGGTGACGTAGGAGGTCGCCGCGGAATTGGTCGTGCTGAAGATGACCTTGTTCGCGATGCCCGGGAAGCCCTTGGCGTTCGTCGTGCCGGCGGCGTCCGCGTAGAAGTTCGTGTCGTAGTTGGTGTAGTTCAGGCTCGACCAGCTGACGTCGGAGCCGACGCGCCAGTAGAGGTTCGGGGTCAGCGCCGTGGTGACGAGGCTGACCGCGGTGTCGGACGTGTTCAGCGCGAACGAGAAGCCGCCGAAGGTGGCGAGGTTGCCAAGCGAGAACGTGCCGCCGCTGAGGCCGCTCTGCGCGGTGATCAGGTCATACTGGCCGGCCTGGAGACCCGAGAGGCCCGTGAGGTTGAGCAGGACCTTGTTCGCGACGACGGCCGGGCCGGCGGTGGCGATGCGGTCGTAGTTGGAAGTCGAACCGAGCTCGAGGCCGAGGGCCGCGCCGCCGGAGGCGCCGGCGCCGAGGTTCAGGCTGCCCGCCGTGGACGAGAGCGTCAGGGACTGGCCGACGCCGTTGAAGAAGTTCAGGATCGCGCCCGCCGAGACGGAGATGCCGGAAGTCGCGAGCGGCGTGGCCGCCGAGCCCGTGATGTTGAGGCGGCCCCCGGTGACGGAAGTCGTGCCCGTGTAGGAGAGGACGGAACCCGCGAGGTTGAGGGTGCCGACGCCGGCCTTGACGATCGAGACGTTGTTCTCGTTCGTGCCCGCACCGCCGATGGCGCCCACGTAGGTCGTGGTGGTGTCCTGGTCGACCGTGAGGGTGGAATTGGCGGACGCGCCGCCGACGATGGCGTTCGTCGCGCCCTGGCCGAGCGGGCGCAGCGTGATGGTGGCGCCGGAGCCGCCGTAGAGCATGCCGAGCAGGCCTTGGTTCGAGGCGGAAGCCGAAGCCGGCGCGCTCATGACGAACTGCGTCGGGCTGATGACGCGGGCCACCGTCGTGCCGACGGGGATATTGGTACCGACGACGACCATGCCCTGGACGAGGCCGCCGTGGAGGAGACTGACGCTGCTGGAGGTGGCCGTGGCCGGTACGCTCAGCGTGAAGACAGGGGTCGTCGTGTTCGGGATCGTCAGGATCGTCGCGCCTTCGGGGATGCCGGGCCCGGAGATGGACTGGCCGACGATGAGGTTATTGAGGACCTGCAGGGTCGGGACGAAGACGGTGGCGGAACCCGCGACGGTGGAAGCACCGGTGATCACGATACCGGCGGCACCGGCCTCGACGTTGACGGTGGCGGAACCGGCGGTCGTGGTGACGCCGCGGAGGTAGACGCGCTGGAGGGCGCCGGTCGGGAAGGCCGGGACGTTGACCGTGACGGTCGGCGTCGAGCCGGGCAGGTAGAGGCCGGGATCCGTGACGGTGATGCCGGTGACGGAGCCGCCGGAGACCGTGGCGCGGGCCTGAGCCGGGGTGGAACCCAGCATGCCGCCATCGGCGTTAAGGTTGAGGATCGGGGCGGTCGCGTAGCCGGAGCCGCCGACGAGCGTCAGGATATCGGCCGAGGTCAGGCCGGTGAGGGAAGAGAGCGCGCGGACCGACTGGTTGAGCGCGCCGGAAGCGTTGCCGAGCTGGAGCACGCCGTTGGTGTCGGCGACGCCGAGGTTGAGCGTGGTGGCCGAGTTAAGGCGATCCCCTGCCCCGCCGGTCAGACCGCCCGCGAGCACGAGGCGTCCGTTGTTGACGGACGTGGAACCGAGGTAGGTCGAGACGGCGGTGCCGCCGAGGACGAGGCTGGCCGAACCGGCCTTGGTGAAGCCGCCGGCGCTGACGCCGGCCTGACCGCCGATCGGACCGGCGAAGGTGAGGTTGTTCGTGCCGACGTCGAGCGTGCCGCCCGCGGACATGAACTGGAAGGTGCGGGTCGAGAGGTCGGTCTGGGCGAACGCATCGGCCAGCTGCAGCGTGCCGCCGGCGAACACGAGGTTGCCGGTCGTACCGCCGATGTTGTCCAGCGTCGAGATCCGGAGGATGCCTTCGTTGATCGTGGTCTGCTTCGTCGGGCCGCCGCCGGCGACGTTGGTGGCGGTGAGCACGAGGGTGCCGCGGCCGGACTTCGTCAGGTTCGCGCTGGTGGACAGCGGCGAGTCGATGATCGCGGTGAGCTTCGGCGAGATGGCCGTCGAGGTCGGGTTGACGACCGTGATGACGTACTCGGTGGCGCCGAGGGCGCCGGTGCCGTCGAGCGCGAGGCCGCTGAAGCCGCTCAGGCGGGTGGAACTGGCCGAGGAAGGCGTGGCGAACGGATTGAGCGTGAAGAGGATCGCGCCGGCGTTGACGCTGAGCGAACCGCTGCCGCTGACGGTGAAGTCCGAGGCGGTGGAAGTGTTGTTATGGAGGACGAGGGCGTTGATGCCGCCGGACGAAAGGCCGGTGAGGTCGCCGATGAGCGACTCGCGGATGTTCCAGGTCGTGGAGGACGGCGCGTTCGCCTGCTTCTGGGCGAAGGTGCCGTATTCGTAGGTCAGGTCGAGGACGCGCAGGGAGTTCGAGACGAGGTCGTACGTGATGAGCGAGTTGCCCATGTTCGTCTCCGACAGGTCGTTGGCGGCGGTCCACGTCTCGCCGATCATCCACGGCACGATGCTCGTGGTCGGGGTGGCGGCGTAGATGTTGATCCAGTTGGCGGTCGAAGTAGCGGTGGCGACCTGGCTGATCGTGAACGAACCGGAGGCGGTCGCGGTGATCGTGGTGGAAGGCAGGATGTTGACGCCCTGGATGCCCATGCCGGCGGCGATGCCGGTCGGCGAGGTGGCCCAGGTGACGTTGGTCGAATTCAGCGTCGTGCCCATCTGGGCCGACTGCAGGGTCGTGCCGCCGCCGAGCAGCGAACTGTTGAAAGCGGAGCGATAGGCCGCGTCGCTGATGCCGAGCTGGTAGAAGCTGTCCGAGCCGCCCGTGCCCTTCGTGCCGTAATAGCGGCCACGAAGGTTGGTGGTGGCGAAGTTGTTGCGGAGGAACGTGCCGGTCGAGGTCAGGAAGCCTTGGCTCATGCTGCCGGAGGCGTAGCCGCCGACGTAGTTCGTGCCGGAATCGAAATAGAAGCCCATGACCGTCTCGACGCCGGAGGCGGCCTGGTTGCCGCGGTTCCAGACGCCCATCGGGCGGGTCTCAGGGTATTTGTCGCCGGTCACCGCGATGCCGAGCATCGTGCCGGCCGCGGAATTCAGGTGCAGCGCGACGATGTTGTTGATCTGGTCGACGCCGCCGCCGCTGGTGTAGGCCTTGTCGAGGTAGAGGGCGCCGTAGCGGTTGACGATGATGTCCGGGACATTGCCGGCCGGAAGGGACGCGTAGAGACGGCCGCTGGTGCCGGTGCCGAGCCAGATGGCGCCGCGGTCGATGATCAGGTTGCCGAAGCTGTTATGGGTGTTGGTGAGCGTCAGCGTCGCGTTACCCGCGAGGCGGACGGCGCCGAGACCGGCGAACTCACCGACGAACGTGGAAGCGGTGGTCTCGTTGATGTTCAGCGTCGTGCCGACGCCGAGGTTGATGTAAGCCCAGTTGGCGTTGGTCTGGCGATTGCCGCCGGCGATGGAGCCGACGGTCTCGGAGTAGGTGGTGCCGAACTGGAAGTTGGTGGCCGAGATCGCGTCGGTGTACGAGGCGCGGTCCATCGTGATGCGATTGGCGCTGTCGATCGAGACGATGACGGAACCCGGGTAGACGCCCGGAGCCGAGATGGACATGCCCGGCTGGAGGCCGGAGGTGGTCGCCAGGGTGACGACCTTGCTGCCGATGGCCGTGGCGGCGACCACGATGGTCTGACCGCTGGTGGTCGTGGTGGCGGGGACGTTCAGCGTGAACTGCGTGGCGCTGTCGACGCTCAGGACGGTCGCGCCGGCGGGGATGCCGGTACCGGTGACCGCGATGCCCGCCACCAGGCCGGCGGTGCTGGCGACGGAAACGACCGGGGAGGTGTTCGTCAGGGCCGCGTTCGTGAGGTTGATGCTCTGCAGCACCGGGCCGTCGGACAGGAGCGTGAGGGTCGCGGAATCCTGGTTGGAGAAATAGACCGGAGCGGTGTCGCCGATGGCGAACGAACCGCGACCCGTGCGCGAAAGCTCGATGGTACCGGCCTGGATCTGGACCGCGCCGGAGAAGTCGTTGGCCTGGCGGGCGGCCTTGAGGACCAAGGTGCCCTCCCCTGTCTTGGTCAGGGACTGCGAACCGTCGATCAGCGAAGTGATCGTGAGGCGCTGCGCGGCCGTGTCGGTGTTGATGATGAGCTCCTTGGTGAGGGAGCGCAACGTGCCGCCCGAGATGGAGGTCATCGTGCCGACCTTGAGGTCGGCGATGCCGGTACCCGTCGCGGTGGCGGCCGAGCTGAGCGTGAAACGGGTCGGCGAGTCGATGCTGGCGATGGTGGTGCCCGCGGCGATGCCGGTGCCGGTGATGGAAGCGCCGACGGCCATGCCGGCGGTGCTGGTGACGTCGACGGTGGTCAGGCCGAGCGTCGTGGTACCGCCGGCGAGCGTCGTGATCGTGGTGCCTGCGGAACCCGTCTGCAGGATGCCGCCCGAGATGAGCTTGAGGAGGCCGCCGTCCGGGATGGTGACGATCGAGGAGCCGGCCGCGTTGAAGCGGAGGGTCAGCGGCGAGACGACGTTGCGGGTCGTGCCGGCGAAGCCCGTGGAGTCGGTGATGTTCTCACCGTTGGCCCAGAGGGAGATATCGTCGCGGGCCGTCGCGGAGACGCCGACGATGTTGCCGCCGACGGCGGTCGCGAAGTTGGTGCTGCCGGAAGCGTCGGTGACCGTCGCGGCGGCGCCCAAGGTGCCGAGCAGGCCGGTGAAGAGGTCGTTCGACGTGGTGGTCGTGATGCCGTTGACGGAGGACTGCGCGCCGGTCGGGAGCACGAAGCGGACCGTACCCGCGAGGCGCTGGGTGATCGGACCGAGGTTGACGACGAAGTTCTGCGGCGCGCCGGCGGTGAGCGTGACGGTGCCGGAAGCGTTGGCCTGGTTGCTCAGGGTCACGACGCCGGTCACCGGGTCGATGGCGGTGATGGTCGTGAGGGCCGGGATGCCGGCGCCCGTGACAGGCATGCCGACGAGGAGGCCCGCGGCGCTGGCGACGGTGACGTTGGCGGAACCGGCCGAGACGACGGTGCCGTCGAGGGGCAAGGCCTTGGCGGTGACGATGCCGACGTTGGAATAGGCGCCGGTGTTGGTAAGGGCCGCCGCAGGGAAGATCAGGCCCGCGAGATTCTGGACGATCGGCGTGAGGGGGCTGCCGAGGAAGGTGACGGTACCGCCGCGGAGTTCCAGGACGCCGAGCGGATTCAGGCGGTTGGTGTTGTTGAGCGAAGCCTGGAGCGCGGTGACCGGGGCGTAATCAAGGAGGGTCGTGCCGGCGTCGAAACGGTTGGAGACCGTGCCGGTGAGCAGGTTGAGGCCCTTCATGCGAAGGGTACCGCCGCCGGACTTGTACCAGGCGCCCGAAGTGCCGCCGCCGGTGATGTCGGCGTCGATGACGAGTTCGGCTTCGCCTGCGCCGAGGTTGAGGCTGCGGTAGACGGTGATGAGGCGCTGCGCGTTCTGCATGCTCACCGCGGCGCCGTTGGTGCCGGAGATGAAGGCCGCCTGGGTGTTATAGTGCGCGTTGGTGGTGATCGTGCCGCCGATGGTCAGCACGCCGCCGGAACCGAGGAGGATGCCCGCCTGGGAATTGACGGTCGAAGCCGAGCCGTAGAAATTAAGCGTACCGATGGTCTGCGAATAACCGTTGAGGTCGAGCCAGCCGCCGGCGTTGACGCCGCTCTGGATGTTCGCGATCGTCCAGGTGGAACCCGCCGGGAACTGCTGGACGCTGCTGCCGATGCGGATCGTCCCGGTGTCGATGTACTGGGTGCCGGTCCACGTCGACGTAGTCGGCATCGCCATCGTGATGACGCTCGTGCCGCGCGTGGTGAAGTTGGCCGCGCCGGTACCGGTGAACGTACCGGTCCAGGTCGTGTTGATGTTGGCGAGGCCGACGCCGAAGGTCGTCCCGGAGCTACCCGTGGCGACGGTGCCGGAGCCGGAAAGCGCGCCGATGTAGTCCTGGCCGGCGCTCTTATCGAGGATGGCACCCGCGGCGATGGTGACCGGGACGGTGTCGCCGATACGGTCGCCCGCGCTGAGCAGGATCGTGCCGGCGTTGATGATGAGCGGGCCGGTGAAGGTCTCCGCCGCCGCGAACTTGAGGATACCCGCGCCGAGCTTGGTCATGCCGCCGCCGCCGGCGATCGCGCCGTTCAGGGTGAGCGTGGTGGCGGCGTTGGTGATGTCGAAATTGACGTTACCGCCGAGGAGCGACATCGTCTTGTAACCGTTGGCGGTGCTCGCGGCGCCCAGATCGGCCGTGGCGCCGGTATACTGGAACGTCGTGCCGTCGCGCATGTACACGACCTTGTTGACGCCGGCGCCGAGCTGCAGGTAGTTGCTGAAGCTCAGCGTGCCCTGGTTGAGGGTGGTGTTGCCGGTGTAGGTCGTGTCGGTGAACGAGACGAAGTTCGTCGAGGAAAGCGTGCCGCTCGCCGCCGTCGTGGCGGCCGAGATCGTCATGCTCGTCGCGCCGGTGATCGCGGTGATCTTGGTGTTGGGCGCGATGCCGGGTCCGACCACATACATGCCGACCGAAAGACCGGTGGTGCTGAGGGCGAGGGTCGTCGCGCCGCTGGCGTAGGCGGTACCGGAAGTGACGGTGACCGGCAGGCGGCCAAGGGTGAGCTGGCCGGTGCCGTTCTTGACCAGGTTGATCGAATTACCCGCGGCGTTATCCGCGATCGGCGCGTTGATCGTGAGGGCCTGCGCGCCGTACTGATGGATGATCAGGTCGCCGGCGGCGGCGCCCGTAAGGGAGCCGGTCACGGGGCTGACATAAAGGGCAGGCGTACCCGCGGTGGCCGTCGCGCTGATCAGGAACTTGGTGCTGTCCGTGATGCTGGTGATATAAGCACCGGCAGGAACCCCCGTACCGGTGACGTACATGCCGGGATAAAGGCCGGCCGTGGAAGTCACCGTGACCGAATTCGTTCCATTGGTGGTGGAAGTGGCAAAAGACGTCGCCGTCAGCGCGCTACTAGTAATAGAGTAGGCATCGGCACCGGTGAAGAGGATGGCACCCGAGCCGCTGCCGATCGCCAAACTGCTGTTGCCCAACGAGAAAGACTGACCGGAGCCCGAGCTGGCGATACGCAGGGTGCCGACATTGGCCTGACCGCCAGCGGTCAGGATCTGGCCGGTGCCGGTGGCGGTGGCGGCGGCGCTGAGGGTCAGGCCGGTGCCGCTGCCGATCGCGCCGATCGTGGAACCGGCCGCGATACCGGGACCGGAAATGGGCATGCCGACGGCCAGGCCGGCCGTGCTCGTGACCGTGACGGCGGTCGAACCGGAAGTCGTGGAGGCGCCACCGATGAACATGCCGCCCGCGCCGAAGGTCAGCCCCGTGCCGGCGGTGCCGTTGGCGCTCAGGACGAAGGTGGTCGCGTTGGTGACGGACGCAACGGTCGTGCCCGCCGGCACGTTCGCGCCGTAGACCGCCATGCCCGGCAGGAGTCCGGCCGTGCTCGCGACCGTGACGGTGTTGAGCGTGCCGGCGGCGATGGTGCCACCGGTGAGCGCGAGCGCGTTCGGGGAGATCTGCGTCTGCGAACCGGTGATGGAACGATTATCGGAAGTCACGCCGCCGCCGAAGACGGTGAGCAGGTTGGTGACCTTGCGGTCGGCGAGGAAAGTCTGCGCGGTGTTGGTCGCCGTGGCCGCGGCGCTGAGCACGAAGTTGTTCGCGTCGGTGATGGAAAAGACCGTGGCGCCGGCAGGAATGCCCGTGCCGGTGATGCCCATGCCGACGACCATGCCCGTGGTACCGCCGGCGGTCAGCGAGACCGTGCCCGCGGCCGTCGCCGGCTGGTTCAGGGTGATGGACGTGCCGGGCACGATCGCGGTGATCACGGAACCGGCAGGGATGCCCGTGCCGGTGATCGGCATGCCGACGGCGAGACCGGTCGTGTTGACGGTGCTGACGGTGGCGGAACCGGCGACGGTCGTGGAGGCGGCCACGGCGACGCTGGTCGCGGTGACGTTGGCCGAAGCCGCGGTGGTCGCGACCGAACCGACGCTGAACGCGCCGGACCCGAAGACGTAGGGGGTCGCGCTGCTGAGGGAGCTCAGGAAACTGTAGCTGGTGCCGTCGAAGAACACGCCGCGGCCGGCGCCGTAGATGCCGTTGGTCGGAGCGGTCGTGGTGGTGACGATCGTGCCGGGAGCGGCGCTGACGAGCAACGTGCCCGAGGTGCCGGTGGCGGTGAAGCTGCCGAGCGTGAGGCGGTTGCCGAGGGTGGCATCGCCGACGGGCACCATCGAGATGATGCCGCCGCCGGTGCCGACGGTGAGATTGCCGAGGGTCTGCGAGACGGCGAGGCCGGTCTTGCCGGTGATCTGCAGGACGCCGCCCGCCAGCGTCGGGGCGGAGCCGGAAGTCGGGGTGCCGAGCAGGTAAGGCTGGGAAGCGGTGAGCGTCGCGCCGGCCGCGACCGTCGCGGCCGCGTTGAGCGTGATGATGTTGCCGTTGATGGCGGTGATGTACGAATTCGCCGCGATGCCCGTGCCCGTCACGAGACGGCCGACCGCCAGGCCGGCGGTGCTGGCGACCGTGATGTTGGTCGAGGCGGTCGAGATGGCGGTCGTGGTCAGCGAGGCCGGCGCGGCGACGTTGGCGAAATCGAGGGCGAAGGTGCCGCCGTTGAGCGTGAGGGCGCCGGTGAAGAGGCTGTCGCTGGAGGAGTTGATCGTGAAGACGCCCGCGCCGAGCTTGGTCAGCGCGAGGTTGGCGGCGGTGGCGGCGTTGAAGACGCCCGAGAACGTCGTGCTCGTGTCGTCACGGCCGAACGTCAGCGTGGTGGCGGTGCCGCCGGAATTGGTGACCGTGCCGGCGCCGGCGAGGGAACCGACGGTCTGGCCCAGGTTGTTGATGTCGAGCGTGGCGCCCGCGGCGATGGTCACCGCGCTGCGCTGCGGGATCACGCTGCCGATACCGGCCTGGAGCTTGCCGGCGTTGATCGCGGTGCTGCCCGTGTAGATCATCACGCCGGACGTGGCGGAACCGAGCAACAGCGTGCCCGAGCCGTTCTTCGTGATGCCGCCGCCGCTGAGGATCTGCGAGTTGATCGTGGCCTGGCCCGCGCCGTCGAAGGTGATGTTGTTGAACGACGAACGGAGGCCGCCCGAGAACTTCAGGATGCCGCCGAGCGAATTGGCGGTGATGACGAGGTCGTTGTTGAAGTAGATGCCCGCGGTGATGTCGTCCGACTGCCCGAGGCCGAACTTGTTGATCTTCGCCGTGGCCGCGCCGAGGGCGTCCATGACGATCGAGCCGTTGGTGTTCAGGACGCCGCCGACGAGGCCGCCGACGAGGTTGAACGCGTTGTACGACGCGGCCGTGTCACCGATGTTCAACGTGCCCAGACGGACCGACTTGCCCAAGCTGATGGTCTGGTCGCCCTGCAGATTGATGTTCAGGTTCGCCGTATCTCCTTCGGCATCAGGGTACAGCGTGTTGCCGGCGAGACCCCAATTGACCTTGTCGGTCCAGTTCAAGCCGGAGTCGAACCCGTCCTTGTTCCAGGTGAGGTTGGCGGCGCGGGCGACGGGTGCTGTCCCGACGGTGAGCAGCGCGGCGGCGACCATCAAGGACGCTCGCGAAAAGAGGGGACGAGACTTCGAACTTTTCATTAGAATAAATTTGGGGAGGCCACCGGGCGGTGACATCAATGGGGGGTACCGAAAATCTTGAGGTAATGACCCCATCCGCACAACCGTTTTTGGCCATTTTTAGTCCAGCTTAGGGCTTAAACGCCGCCTGATCGGGAGGATTTAATTAATTTGTTAAAAATGCGTAAATTTATGCATTTAATTGCGTTAAAATCATTAAACTTTCATTTAAATAGCATTTATGCTCATTAAAAGTTATTCACATGTCGCTTAATCGACAAGTCATGAAAGTGGCCAACTCAACCACGGTTTAGGCACTTGGCGAGCAACCATTGCGGCAGGCCGATGCAGGGAATCGACGCACCCCCACCGCGGATGGCGGGCCATGGCATTGCCCGCCCTACCCCCACCCCTTTTCAGCTCACTTCACCCAGGGCTTAAGGGCTAAAAACCACTTACTAGCCATCTTTTCGGCGCCCTGGGCATTGGGATGCACCCGATCCAGGATGGTGTCCTTCAGCGGGTCGAAGCCGGTCGCGAGGTCGACGAGCAAGACGGGGGAGTCGGGCTTGGTCATTTCCCGGGCCAACAAGATCTCGGCCTGGTTGAGCTCCGGGAGGTAGGCGTACTTAGGCAGCTTGCCGCTGGGAATCACCAGCGCGAGCAGGACGACGACCTTGGGATTCTGTTTCCGGGCGGCCTCGATGATCGCGCGCTCCGCGGCGATGATGCCAGGGACGGGCTTCTCTTCGGCGGAGTGATTGTGCCCGCAGTGCAGGAGGATGATGTCCGGCTTCGCCGACTTGAGTTTCTGCGGCATGAGGCCGGCGAGGTACTCCGCGTTCTTGCCGCCGTAGCCTTCGTGCCAGAGCGGCCCCTTCGGCCCTTCGCTCTGCTGCGAACCGACGAACTCGTAGCTCAATCCCGCGGCGCGCAATTTCTGGTCGAGCGGCAGGCGATACGTCACGAACGTCTTGCCGCCTTGCGTGATCGAATCGCCGATGGCGAGGAGGCGCGTCGGCTCGGCCG
>RGES01000240.1 GCA_009917805.1 Verrucomicrobiota bacterium | reverse complement strand
TCCTCGATCGCGTCCGCCGGATCCTGCGGCGTCACGGTCTCCATCGATGCTTCCGGCTTCGCCAGCTTCTCCGGTTGGGTGACCCGTCCGGGCGACGCGCACATGGCCGAGCTGGTCAAGCGCGCCTGCGGCATGATCGGCAACTGCGGCAAGCCGCCGCTGGGCAAGGCCTTCAAGATCGACTTCACCAAGATCAGCGCGAACGACGGCTGAGCCGGTTCAGTCGCGGACCTCGAGCACGATCTGGACCTCGACGGAGACGCCGAGCGGCAGGCCGTTCACGGATACCGCCGCGCGGGCGTGCTTGCCGGCGTCGCCGAAGACCTGGAGCAGGAACTCCGAGGCGCCGTTGAGCACCTTGGGGCTGTCGCTGAAGCCGTCGACGCCGTTGACGAAGCCGTTGACCATCACCACGCGGCTGATGCGGTCCAGGGAGCCGAGGGCGGCCTTCGCGTTGGCGAGCGCGTTGAGCACGCAGAGCTTGGCGGCCTCCGCGGCCTGCGGGATGTCCACCTCGCGGCCGACCTTGCCGAGCGAGGCGACCTTGCCGTCCTTCATCGGCAAAGTGCCGGCGAGGTAGAGGAGGTTGCCCGTGCGGACGGCCGGGACGTAGGCGCCGGCGGCGGCGGGGGGCGTCGGCAGGATGCTGCCGAGTTCGGTGAGGCGGGCTTCGACGGAGGACATAAGTTCAGAGCCAATATTTGGGCCAGCGGGCTTCGCGGCGCAAGTTGTGATAGAAGAGGGCGACGAGGACGATGAGCACGGCGCCCGTCAGGGTGGGGAAGAGCAGGAAGGTCCAGGCGGGCTTCAGCGCGAAGACGATGAGCGGATTGGAGCAGGCCGGCGGGTGCACGGCGCGGGCGAGCTTCATGAACCCGATGGCCGAGCCCACGGCGAGGGCGTCGCACCACCAGGACGCGTGGCAGAAGTGAAGGAAGAGGAGGCCGCACGCCGCGCCGATGAGGTGTCCGACGATCACGTTGCGCGGCTGCGCGAACGGCGAGTCGGGATAGGCGAAGACGATGAGGGCGCTGGCGGCGAAGGAGCCGAGCAGCAGCATGACCTCGAGTTCGCGGCTGACGTAGGAAAGCCCGCCGATGACGGCGATCGCCGCGAGGACGGTCGCGAGGATGACGGAAAGGGAAGAGCGCGGCGGAGGGCTGGCCCCGTCGCCGCGCATTTTCTTCAGGAGATCCAAGGAGCCGAGGCCGACGGCCTTACTTCAGGGTCTTGATGCCGGCCAGGAGTTCCTGGACGAGTTCGCGGCTACGGGCCTTGATCTCGCGGCCAAGGGTGTTCTCCGAGGTGCCCATCGCGCGCTTGGATTGGGCGTAGGACTGGGCGAGCACGGCCTCCTTGTTGCGCGTGATGGTCGCGTTGTCGCGGACGGCGAGGATCACGTCGGCGTTGTAGCGACCGAGGCCGCGGTCGAGGCGGACTTCGATGGTCAGCAGAGGGGTGGTGGCCTCGGGCGCCAGGCCTTCGACGGGCTTGGGCACGATGTTGGCGCGGCGCATCTCGAGTTCCATCGCGTCGCGGATCTCGCTGCGCAGGTCGGCGTCCTCGGGGCGGCTTTCCGACGTCGTGACATCGATGAAGAAGAAGGTGATGCCGCGGAGCTTGGCGAAAGCCTTGTCTTCCCCGCCGCCGGTGGCGCGGAACGGCTCGGCTTGGGCGTGTCCGGAGACGGTGGCGAGGGTGGCCAGCAGGGCGAAGGCGAGGGTGCGCATGGGAGTGATAAGAATATTAGTCCGGGTGGCCGTTCGTTCAATCCCCTTTCGCAGGGACGAGCTTCACGGCGGTGAACGGGTGCTGGTCCAGCAAGGTCGGATACCAGCCCTGCACCTCGGGGCGGATGAGGAACTTGTTCTTGTTGAAGACCACCGGCAGCACGGGAGCCTGGCTGATGAGCCGGGCTTCGGCCTGCTGGAAATAACCGAAGCGCTTGGCGGCGTCGGTCTCCTTGGCGGCCAGTCCGAGCAGGCGGTCATATTCGGCGTCGCTCCAGTTGGACTGGTTGAGTTCGTTGCCGGTGATGAGCATCTCGAGGAACGTGTTGGGGTCGTTGTAGTCCCCGACCCAGGCGCCGCGGGCGAGGTGGAACTCGCCTTTGTGCATCGCGGAAAGGTAGACCTTCCACTCCAGGTTGCGCAGCTCGACTTCGACGCCGAGTTCGCGCCGCCACATCTCCTGGTAGGCTTGGGCGGTCATCTGCTGGCCTTCGGAGGTCGCGTAAAGGTAGTCGAACTTCGGCAGGCCCTTGCCTCCGGGGTAGCCCGCTTCGGCGAGGAGGCGGCGGGCTTCGTCGGCGTCCTGCTTCCACAGGGCGGTGGGCTGGAAGCCGCCGGTGCCGGGCGGCGTGAAGTGCCGGGCGGGCGATTCGCCGGCGCGCAGCACCTTTTCGGCGATGAGGTTGCGGTCGATCGCCATGCCGAGGGCGCGGCGGACGCGCGGATCGCTGAGCGCCTTGCGGGCGGCGACGTCGGCGGGCTTGGTGCCCTTGATGTCGCAGTTGACCCAGACGAAGGCTGTCGAGAAGAACGGATCCAGGCGCAGCTGCGGGGCCTTCTGCTCGCGGAGCTTGGCGACCTTGTATGGCGGCACGGCGCCCGTGATGTGGAGTTCGCCGCCGCGGAAAGCCCGCTCTTCGGCGAAGAGGTCGGAGATCGCGCGGAACTCCACGGCGTTGAGCGAGACTTCCTTGGCGTTCCAATAAAGCGGGTTCTTGCGGACGACGACGCGGCGGGCCACCTCCCATTTCTCCAGCGTGAACGGGCCGTTGCAGACCAT
>RGES01000239.1 GCA_009917805.1 Verrucomicrobiota bacterium | reverse complement strand
CTGCTGGCATGGTGAACGGCTGCGAAACCGAAAAATGAGGTAGGGGCGTGCGGCTCGCGCGCCCGCGGACGACCGGGTCGGTCGTCCCTACCCATGTCAGCTGTTGGCGGTTAGCGGTTGGCGGTTGGGAATGCAGGGGTGGCAATGAGGACAGCACGTGGTGCTGTCCCTACCTCGGGGTGATTAGGGCGTTGCGGCGACGTGGATTCGGCGGAGTATCTATTATGTGCGATACGGCCGCCGAACTTCCCTGCCCAGCGGCTGTTTCTGGCCCGCGGTGTTCATCGCCGTGATCATCTTTCTCTTCACGCGCAACAAGCGACCCTGAGGCGGTCAGCGGTCCGTGCTGGCCCTACCGAGAGACGGCGGCGGCCTTTTCTTTGGCGGCTTTGAATTTGGCCATGCATTCCGGATCCCCTTTTTCCGCCCCGATGCCGTAGATGCGGGTAGCTTCCGCTTCGTTCTTCTCCGTTCCGATGCCTATCAGGTAGAAGTTCGCAAGTGCCGCGAGCTTACGGGGGTCGCCGCCGAACGACTCGTTGCATGCTTTATTGAAGGCCTCGATGTTCTTCAGTTCTTCGGCATTCGGGAGGCTCCGGACGATCATCGTAGCTTCCCCGCAGAAAGATGTACCGCGTGAGTCAGGTATTCTGTTCTCGTTAGGGGCGCCTCTTTTTCCGGATAATACCGGGCAATAAATACTCAGTTGTTGGACGCCCCCGCAAATGCCGACGCCTTTTTCGACCTGCCTGGGGGGATGTTCGGTGAGTTCGATCGCCGCGTAAGAGAAAAGGGACGCGAGCGCGAGGGAGGAGAAGACGACGATGAGCGGTCGGTAATAACGACGCATGGGCGGGGTGTGGTGAGGGTGTGGAGTATGGAGTAGGGAGTTTGGAGTGCCGAATATTTGCTGATGATGTCCGCAGGCGGGGTCGGGCGTTCGGCGGAGAACCAGTGAGCCTTCAGCGCGTGGGCGCCGTAAGGCGTCTGCGGGAAGCGCATGACGAGCATGCGATAGGCAGGCTTGGCGGCGTCGGCGTCGCGATATTTGAGGAGATTGCCGGCGTATTGCAGGATCTGCGCGCCGGCAGGATCGTTGGCCGGGAGGAGACGGGCGGCCTCGAGCGCATGCCGGAACGAGGCATAGCGTGCGTCCCGTTCGGAGAGGTCGGGATTATCGACGTAGCGCGCCTGCCATGCGTCGAGAAGCCGGATCTCCTCGCGGCTGGCCCCGACCAATTTCATCGAAGGCAGCGGCTGATTGTCCAGAGGGCGCCCGTGACGGATGCGCGGCAGGGCGCTGTAACCGACGTACCAGCTGCCTCCGCTCGACCAGCTCAGGCCGTAAGGGGCATGCAGCACCTGTTCGCCGATCTCGCGGATCGCAAGCGCGCTGCGCCAATGGGAGTCGGCGCGAGAACGGTCGCCCAGGTCCGTGCGCTCGGCGCCCCGCCGAAGCAGCACATAGTGCGTCGTCTGGCGGCGAATCGTCGGATCGACGTAATCCAACGCTTCCTCCAGCCGGCCAGCGCGCATCAGCCGTGAGCCGAGTTCCTGTTCGAGGTCGTTCAAGGGTTCGAACCAGCGGCCGTCCAGCTTGATGAGGGGCTTCTTCTGGGCGCGCCGGCCGTCCACGTGCGCCTTGAGTTCGTCGATGCCGAGCAGGCATTCCGCGACGTAAAGCGCTTCGACGCCGTAGGCTCCGTCTTCGAAGCGGGTGAGGGCCTCGGCGAAATCGCCGTTCGCCAAGGCGATCATGCCGAGCTCGCCTTCGACGCGGGCGGCAAGCTCCGGCTTCTCCTGCAGGCTGATGACCGTCGGGTAGTCGAAATCGGCCGTGACGGGCGCGAAGGTTTTCCCGGCGTCGGAAGCCTTGGAGGACGGAGCGCTTCCGGGGGCGAGCAGGCGTCGCGAGGCGTCGACGTCGCCCACCAGGCGAAGCTGGCAGCGCGAGAGCAGCAGTTTGCGCAACGGGTCGTCCGCCGACAGCAGCGAGGCGGAGCGGCGGCAATCTTCCCAGCGACCGACGGCGTACTGCAGCATGGCGATATGCGCAGGCGCGAAGGCAGGGTCGGCCTTGGCCTTGGCGAGCGCATCCAGCCAGGCGATGCGCCGGTCCTTCAGGATGTCCCCTTGGATCATGTTGCGGTAGTCGTTCCCGCCTCCGGCGTTGAGGAAGAACGTGAGGAGGAGGCGGAGGTCAGGATCGTCGACCGCTCCGTCGAAGCGGCCTTCGTCGCAAAGCTTGCGGGCGAGCCAGAGGCACGAGTTGACGGCGTTGGCTTCGCCGCGGCCGGGCATGCGGAGGTAGGCGTCGAACGCGCCGCCGAAATCAGCCTCGCCCAACCGGACCAGGCGTTCCGCCGGCAGGATCATCGACCGCGAATAGGCGATCCAGTAGTCGGCGTTCTCGCTGATCTGCGCCGGATCCAGCGAGCCCTCGCGGGCATGCGCGGCGACCGCGCCCAGGTCGTCGCGGATGGACCGCAGACGCATCTTCACCGCGGCATCGTCCAGCTTGTCCCAATCTTCGAGCGACATCTTCAGGCGGGCGCGCCGGTATTTGGCGATCGCGTTCAGCGGGCGGCGTTGTTCCGCCGGCAGCGCGAGAAGCTCGTCCATGAGCCTGATCGCGACGTCACGGTCGGTGTTGAGCGATTTCAGGTAGAGCGCGTAGGCGCGATCGGGGAGATTATCCAGGTTGCCGGGAAGGTCGGCGAGCGTCACTTTCTGGGCGACGCCGTCCTTGGTCAGGATGTCTCCGAGCGCGGAGAGCACCGCGGAGACGATCAGGTCGGAACTCGGTTCGGGCTT
>RGES01000238.1 GCA_009917805.1 Verrucomicrobiota bacterium | reverse complement strand
TGATGCCGTCGACGAGGGATTGGAGCGGCTTCACGCCAGTCATCTCGAGGAGGGTGGGGTAGAGGTCGACCGTGATGGCCGGGGAGGCTTCGACCAGGCCGGCCTTGGTGACGCCGGGCCAGTAGACGATGAGCGGGACGCGGACGCCGCCTTCGTAGGCGGAGCCCTTGCCGGCGCGGAGCGGGGAATTGTCGGTCGTCGGCAGCAGGCCGCCGTTGTCGGTCGTGAAGACGATGATCGTGTTGTCTTCGAGCTTCAGGCGCTTGAGCGCGGCGCGGATCGTGCCGAGCGCATCATCGACGCTGGCGACGAGGGCGGCGTAGGTCGCGTTCTTCTGCTTCAGGTCGGCGACCTTGTCGGCCTTCTCCTTGAACTTCGCGACCACCTCGGGCTTGCCGGCGATCGGCTGGTGCACGGCGTAGTGCGGCAGGTAGATGAAGAACGGCTTGTCCTTGTTCGCTTCGATGAACTTCACCGCTTCGCCGGCTTCGCGGTCGGTGAGGAACTCGCCCGCGGGGCCGTCTTTCAGCGTCGGGATTCCATAGGGTGAGACGTAGCGAGGGGGCTGTCCGCGGGCGTAGCCGCCGACGTTCACGTCGAAGCCATGCTTGTCAGGGTAGTAGGCTTCGTCGCCTTCCTTGAGTCCGGGCGTCAGGTGCCACTTGCCGATGCTCGCGGTCGCGTAGCCGGCCGATTTGAATTGTTCGGCCAGGGTGATCTCTTCGAAGGGCAGGAACTTCTGCCAGTCGGGGATCTTCAGTTTCGCCTTCGGGCGTTCGTGGCCGGCGATCCAATCGGTGATATGCAGACGGGCCGGATACTTGCCGGTCATCAGCGCGGCGCGGGTAGGCGAGCAGACGGTGCAGGCCGAATAGCCGTTCGAGAACCGCACCCCGTCCGTGGCCAGCTGGTCGACATGAGGCGTCTCGTAGAAGCGGCTGCCGTAGCAGGAGAGGTCGGTCTGGCCCATGTCGTCGACCAGGATCACGATGACGTTTGGGTGACGGCCGGGGGCGGTTTCCGCGGCGATGAGTCCCGTCAGGGCGGACAAGATGAGGAAAAGGGGGCGAAGCATGCGAATTGGCGTTAGGGCGGAGCAAATACCGAGGTCGACTTATCTCAAGGGGAATAGGGTTAAAACCTTCGGGATGATGGAAAATGGGTTTGTCAGAAAGTCGGCGTCTCTTAAGTTGCATATAGGTTTTACCCCACTCCTTCCGCTCATGTCCAAATTGTTCTCCCTTCTTTCCGTCCTGATGCTCTGGGCTTCGGCCTTCGGCGCGGGCGCCCCGGCCGGTTCCGTCGGCAAGCTGCAAGGCGCCGCCGTCGCCGTCGAAGCCTCCGATGAGCGGATGAGCATCGCCGCCGGCAAGATCGGCTGGAGTCTGGCCAAGGCCAAGGAAGCCGCCGCCAAGGACCGCGACCTGCACGTCTCCCCTGACAACCGTCTTTTCTACGCCTGCAAGATGGTGGCGCCGGTCGGCTCCTTGCCTGGCGCCGCCTCGGCCATCCAGACCGGCCCCGACACCTCTACTTACACGGGCACTCCGCCTACCGTCAACGCCACCACCGCGTTCCAGCTTCACAGCCGTCCGGGCGCTTCGAAGGTTCTGTACTTGGATTTCAACGGTCACACCACCCCGGCGAACGTCGGCGGCTGGAAGACCACTCCGATCGTGACCCCGGCCTTCCAGCTTTCCGGCACCGCCTCGCCGACCGACCAGCTTAACCTGAACGCCATCCGCGACATCTGGCTGCATGTCGCCGAAGATTTCGCCCCTTGGGATATCGACGTCACCACCGAACAGCCGCCGACGACGGCCCGTGGTCAGCGCTGCGTCATCGGTGGGAGCGTCATGGATTGGTTGGGGGTGAGCGGCGTCATGGGCGTCGCCCACCTGAATTCCTTCGGCGGCGCGATCAACCTCGGCGCCGGCACGCTGAACTTCGGCGTCGCCGCCGCGGCGGCCAATGCCTCCGGCCTCAACGTGACCGGCGACGCGAACTTCGGCCTGCCGGATTGGAGCGCGGGCTCGGCCCTGCCGATCACCATTTCCACGGGCAAGACCCTCACGGCCAATGCCTCGACAGGCATCAACCTCGATGCCGCCCTAACCGGCGACGGTAGCCTGACAATCGTCGGCTCCACGACGGCCGGCGACCGCTTCATCCTCGGCTCGGCTACGGGCTTCACCGGCGCGATCAACCTGCAGCAGGGCATCCTCGAGGCCGATCCCTTCGTCGGCAACACCGGCACGGCGCGCAACGTCTCCGGCATCAACGTCACGGGAGACGCCACGATCCTTGGCACGACTTACGGCGGCATCGCCGTCCCGCTGTCCGTCGCCGCCGGCAAGACCGCCACGCTCAAAGGCATCCAGGCGATCGGCCCGGGTATCAGCGGCGCCGGCACGCTGCTGGTCACCGACAGCACCTTGAGCCTGAGCGGCACCAACACCTTCTCGGGCAACATCCGCCTCGCGGGCGGTAGCCTCGCCATCGTCGGTACGGCCAACGTCGCCAACGTCGCGGGCCTTTCCGTCGAGAACAACGCCGGCCTGGCCCTGTCCACGAACGACGCCACCTTGGCCGCCCCCATCACGATCGCGGCCTCGAAACTCCTGACGCTGAGCGGCAATCATGTCCTGACGCTCTCCGGCGCGCTGTCCGGTGACGGCGCCCTGCGCGTCAATACCAACGGTTCCGTGGTGTTCGGCTCGACCAATACCTACCACGGCGACACCGCCCTCGACGCCGGCACGGCCTTCCTCGGCGCGAACAACGCGCTCGGCGACGGCACGCTGAACATCAGCTACGG
>RGES01000237.1 GCA_009917805.1 Verrucomicrobiota bacterium | reverse complement strand
CCCACCCCCATGCGTCCCCTCATCACCGTCACCGCCGTCGTGCTCCTGCACCTCTGCGTCATCGCCGTCCTCGTCGGCGTCAACGGCTGCCGAAGCACCAGCGGCTTCGAGCAGGCCGGCGACCTCGCCGCCTATTCCGGCGGCGCCCGTCCCGCCGCCGGCGCCGTCGCGCCCGCGCCGGCGAACACCGGCCTCGTCCCGGTCGCGCCGCTCCCCGCGCCGGTCCCCACCAAGCTCACGCCCGTCGGCGCCGTCGGCCCCGGCGGCAAGCGCACCGTCGTCAAGGGCGAGACGCTCATGAGCATCGCCGAAAGCGAGAAGGTCTATCGCTCCGACCTCGCGAAGGCCAACGGCCTCGCCCTCAACGCCGACCTCAAGCCCGGCCAGGTCCTGACCATCCCCGCCTCCAAGGCTCCCGCGAAGGCGGCGCCCAAGGCCGCGCCCAAGGCCGCGCCCAAGGCCGGGACGAAGTCCGCCCCGACGGCCGCGAAGACCGCGCCCGCCGCGCCCGCCCCGACCTTCGCTCCGTTCAAGCTGGTCCCGGTCGGCAAGGCCGCCGAAGCCGCGCCGGCTCCCGCGGACAAGAAGTAAGCTGACGACCGCGCCGCGTCATGGTCATCAAGGAGCAGCAGGAAGGTCCGGGAGCCCTGGGTGGGTACTCCCTGGGCATCCTGCTGCTCGCGATGTCCCTCGCGGTGTTCGGCCTGGTGGTGCAGTACAGCGCGGGGATCTCGCTCTCGGCGAGCAACCGCACCGCGGCGTTCTACCGCCAGCTGACCTACGTGCCGATCGCCTTCGTGGCCGGCTTCGCGTTCTTCCGCGTCAACCTCGACAAGGCCCGCGAATGGCGCTGGTGGATCCTCGGCGGCGCGTGCTTCGCGATGGCGCTCGCGCGCGTCCCGCACGTCGGCGTCTCGGTCAACGGTTCCTGGCGCTGGATCGACTTCGGGTTCTTCCGCCTGCAGGCGTCGGACCTCGGCAAGCTCGCCCTGGTGGTCGTGCTCTCCGACTTCCTCGCGCGCATGCAGAGGCACACGCTGGCGAACAAGTTCACGATCTACCAGCTGAGCTCGCGCGAACCCTACGTCTTCACGCGGCGCGGCTGGATCGACTGCCGCGAAGGCTTCGTGAAGCCCGTCGGCATCCTGCTGCTGATCGCCGGCTTCATCGCGCTCGGTCCCGACCTCGGCACGATCCTCCTCTGCTGCGCGGTGGGCGGCACGATGATGCTCGTCTCGGGCGTGCGCTGGGCCTACGTGGTCCCGACCTTCCTGCTCGGCCTCGGCGGCTTAACCGTCCTGATCCTCAACTGGCCGAACCGCCTGCGCCGTTTCACCTCCTTCCTCGAGCCGTGGGAGAAGCGCGGCGACGAGGCCTACCAGCTCTTCGAAGGCATGGTCGCCTTCGGCGTCGGCGGCCTGACGGGCAAGGGCGCCGCCAACGGCATCCAGGGCCGCGCCTACCTCCCCGAGGCCCACACGGACTTCGTCTTCTCCGTCATCGGCGAGGAATACGGGCTCGTCGCGACCTCGCTCGTGGCGCTCGTCTACCTCGGCATCTTCTGGTGCGCCTACCGCGCGATGCGGCATTCGGCGGACCTCTACCGTTTCAACGTCTGCCTCGGCGCCACGCTCTTCCTCGTGCTCCAGGCGCTCATCAACATGGGCGTCGTCACGGGCCTGCTCCCGACCAAGGGCATCTCGCTGCCGTTCATCAGCTACGGCGGCACCAATCTCGTCATCATGGGCTGCATGGTCGGCCTCGTCCTCAACTGCATCCGCGAATCGGCCCGTCCGGCTTTCGTGGCGAAGGAGGCGCGCGCATGAGCCGCGTGCTGCTCGCGTGCGGCGGGACCGGCGGCCATCTCGCCCCGGGCATCGCCCTCGCCCAGCGGCTCACGGACGAAGGACACGAGTGCCTGCTGGTCGTCAGCAGCAAGGTCGTCGACGCGCGGATGACCTCGAACTACCCGCGCCTGAACTTCGTGCCGGGCAAGGGCCGCGGCTTCGGTCCGGGGCTGGTCGCCAAGCTGCTCTTCTTCCCCGCGCTCCTCGGCGCGGTCTGGTCGTCGTGGCGTCTGCTCCGCCGCTTCCGCCCGGACGCGCTGGTGTGCTTCGGCGGCTTCATGAGCCTCGGCCCTTCGCTGGCCTGCCGCCTCGCCGGCGTCCCGGTGCTGGTGCACGAAGCCAACCGCAAGCCCGGCAAGGCCGTCCGCCTGATCGCGCGTTTCGCCGACGCGGTCCATCTGCCCGCCGGCGTGCGCATCCCCGGCCTCGCCGCGGCCCGCCAGCACGATTCCGGCTATCCCGTGCGCGCCGAGATCCGCCCGCAGGCGCGCGACGCCGCCCGCCGCGCCCTCGGCCTCCCGCCGACGGGCCGCCTCGTGCTCGTGACCGGCGGCAGCCAGGGCGCGCATGCGCTCAACCGCTGGGTCGAGGACAACCTCGAGGAATTCGCCATCCGCGGCGTCCACGTGCTCTGCCTCACCGGCCCGGGCGGCCGCGACGACGAGGTCCGTTCGCCCGACTCGCTGGTGAAGTTCGTCCCGTTCTGCCACCAGATGGCGATGGCCTATTCCGCGGCCGACCTCGCGGTCACGCGCGCCGGCGCGGGCACGCTCGCCGAGCTCGCCACCTGCCGCACGCCGGCGGTGCTCGTGCCTTATCCGCGCTCGGCGGACGACCATCAGACGGCCAACGCGCGCCAGAGCGAGCAGTCCGGCGCGGCGATCCTGCTGCCGGAGACCGAACTGCCGCGGCTGCTCCGCGTCGTCTTCGACCGGCTCGCCGACGCCGCCGCGCTCGCGGTGATGCGCGACGCGCTCGCCTTGGCCGACGCCGCCAACCGCT
>RGES01000236.1 GCA_009917805.1 Verrucomicrobiota bacterium | reverse complement strand
TCAACCGCCTCGACGGCATCGTCCGCGACTTCCTCGGCGCCGTCCGCCAGACCCCGCCGAACCTGACCGACACCGATCTCGTCACCGTCGTCGCGGAAGCCACCGGCCTCCTGCGCGAGCAGATGGAGCAGCTGGGCGTCCGCGTCTCGCTCGACGTCCCGGGCGAGCTCCCGCTCATCCTCGGTGACCGCAACCAGATCAAGCAGGCGCTCTTCAACGTGATGAAGAACGCCCTCGAGGCGATGGACCGCGGCGGTGACATCCACGTCAAGCTGACCTCCGACGACGAGTGGGTGGTGCTGTCCATCCGCGACACCGGCGTCGGTATCCCGGCCGACAAGCTGACGCGCGTCTTCGACGCCTATTACACCACCAAGGCCTCCGGCGGCGGCATCGGCATGCTGATCCTCCTGCGCATCCTCCGGGCGCACGGCGGGACGGTCGACATCCAGAGCACGCCCGACGTCGGAACGACCGTAATCCTGCGTTTCCCGCTCAAGCACCGCCGCGTCCGCACCCTGGAAGCCCCCAAGGCTTGAAACCAGGCTCTGGTTGCGTTGTCTCAATCCCATCCTCTTCCCATGAAGCACCTCGCTCTCTGCCTCCTCGTCCTGCCGCTCGCCCTCTTCGCCGAGGACAAGGAGCTGCCGCTCGTCCTGCCGAAGTCCGTCGCCCTCGGCACGCCGCGTCCGATGAAGATCAACAACCTCGAGCCGGTCTCCTCCGCGCCGCGCAAGCTGCCCAAGGTGCCTGCCGCCGCCGTCAACCTCGCCAAGGGTTGCAACGTCACCTCCTCGGCCCGCGAGGCCGCCGCCGGTGATTTCTCCTACCTGACCGACGGTGACAAGGGCGGCGAAGAAGGCTTCGAAGTCGAGCTGCCCCGGGGCGCCCATTGGGTCCAGATCGACCTCGCCAAGCAGGCCGAGATCAGCGCCATCGCGCTCTGGCACTTCCACCGCGAACGCCGCGTTTACTTCAACGTGATCGTCCAGATCTCCGACGACGCTTCCTTCAAATCCGGTGTCACCACCGTCTACAACAACGACTCCGAGAACGAGCTCGGCCTGGGCAAGGGCAAGGACTACTGCTACTACGAGTCCAACGAAGGCCGCGTGATGGCCGTGAGCCCCGCCGTCAAGGGTCGCTACGTCCGCTTCTACTCCAAGGGCAACTCCGCCGGTCCCTCGAACGACTACATCGAGGCCGAAGTCTGGGGCGTCCCCGCCAAGTAAGGCGGGACTTTGCTTGAATTAGGCGGGCTTGCCCGCACCTTGAAGCCGTGAAGGTCATCCGAGCCAAGTCCGCGGGGTTCTGCTGGGGCGTCGAACGCGCCATCGATATCGCCCGCGAATACGCGCAGAAGGGCCGCCATCCCGTCTACACCGACGGTCCGCTGATCCATAACCGCCAGATGATGGAAGTCCTCACCGGCGAGGGTATCCGCGAGGTCGGCGATTACCGCAGCGAGACGAAGCTCGAGGTTTCCAAGTCCACCGATGTCAACGCCGTCATGGTGGTCCGCGCCCACGGCATCTCGCCCGAACGCCGCGACTACCTGAAGTCGCTCGGGATGGAATTCCGCGACGCCACCTGCCCCGACGTCGGCATCATCGCCGGCAAGGTGCGCCTGCATGCGCGCAAAGGTTTTTCGACCGTCATCTTCGGCGACCCCAAGCATCCGGAGGTCATCGGCCTGCTGGGCTATGCCGAAGGCAAAGGGCACGTCATCACGTCCGAACAGGAGATCGACGCGCTGCCTGACCTTGGCGCCCATGTCTGCATGGTCTCGCAATCGACGATGTTCACGGACGAATTCGAGAAACTGGGCGCGCGCCTGAAGTCCCGTTTCCCGGCCGCGCTGATCTTCGACACCATCTGCGGCGCCACCAAGGACCGGCAGGCCGATATCCTCGAGCTGCAGAAGCAGGGTTGCCAGGCGATCGTCGTCATCGGCGGACGTCATTCGGCCAACACCGTGAAGCTCGCCAAGCTCGTCGAGATCCAAGGCCTGCCTTGCTTCCACGTCGAGACCGCCGCCGAGCTGGACTTCGCGGCGCTCGCCCGTTTCGGTACCGTCGGCGTCACCGCCGGCGCCTCGACGCCGGCCTTCCTGATCGACGAAGTCTGCGCGCGCCTCGAAAAGGCCGCCTAAGGCTCGCCGGCGGGGTAGGGCGTTCCAATTGACGCGTAAAATTATCAAAACACCGCCCCCTGCCGACTTGCAGACACGGCTAGGTCGGGTAGATTGCTTCCCATCATGAGCGCCGCCGTCTCCGTCCTCCTCGTCATCCTCCTCGTCATCGTCGGTGCCCTGGTCATCGCCGCCATCTGGGGCGTCGGCATCTACAACAGCCTCGTCGGCCTGCGTAACACCTGCAAGAACGCCTTCGCCCAGGTGGATGTGCAGCTCAAGCGCCGCCACGACCTGATCCCGAACCTCGTCGAGACCGCCAAGGGCTACATGGCCCACGAAAGCGGCACCCTCACCGCCGTCATCGAAGCCCGCGCCAAGGCCACCCAGGCCAATGTCCGCTTCGCCGGCAACCCGAACGACCCGGCCGCCATGCGGGAGCTCAGCCAGGCCGAAGCCGGCCTCAGCGGCGCCCTCGGCAAGCTCATGGTCGTCTCCGAGCAGTATCCGCAGCTCAAGGCCGACGCCACGATGCGCAGCCTCATGGAAGAGCTCGCCTCGACCGAGAACCGCATCGCCTTCTCCCGCCAGGCCTTCAACGACGCCGTCCTGTTCTACAACAACGGCCGCGAGGTCTTCCCGCAGGTCTTCATCGCCAACGCCTTCGGCTTCGCCGCCGGCGAGTTCTTCAAGATCGAAGATCCCGCCGAGAAGGCCGCCCCG
>RGES01000235.1 GCA_009917805.1 Verrucomicrobiota bacterium | reverse complement strand
GCATCGGGTGCTCGTCGCCCAGAAGCCGTCAGGCAACGTGTTCTGGTCGCCCGCTTCGTTGCAGTGCGCGCTTGCCGTCCTCGGCGAAGGCAGTCGCGGGGCCTCCGCGGAAGAAGTCGCCAGCGTGCTGCGTCTGTCGACCGCCCGCGGCGCGGATTCGCGGTTCGCCGGGCTGCATGCGTTGAACCGCGCCACTGCCCAGCACCTAGGCGCACCGGTGCCGACGGAACCGGCACCTGTCCCGGATGTTCCCCAGCAGGTCTTCGCTTACCGGCAAGCCGGGCATCTCTGGGTGCAGCAAGGCTTCCCGATTAAGTCATCCTTCGTCGACACGCTGAAGGCATCTTATGGACCGGAGGTGCTGATTCCGGCTGATTTCCTGACGAACGCCGAAGGCGAACGCCTGAAGGCCAACGCGATGATGGCGAAGGAGACGGAGGGCCTCGTGCCAGAGGCGTTGCCCCTGGGCTTCTTCAATCCGGACACGAGGGTCGCCTTCGCGGACGTCGTGCACACCTTCAACGCTAAGATTACGAGCCCCGGGGCCTTCAAGGCCGAAGGCGAAGGGGAGGTCAAGGTCGCCATGATGAGCGACCATCGTCATGTGCGCTATGCCGCCTTCGAGGCCGATGGCAGGCTCTTCGCCACGCCAGAGATGGTGCCGCATACCAACGACGACAACGACCCGCGGCATTACCCATCGGCGGGCGGTTATCAGGTCATCCGGCTGGGTTATTACGGGGGCCGTGCCTCCATGCTCTTCGTCCTGCCGGTCGGCGACGGCAAGCTGAGCGCGTTCGAGGAAGCCCTCACCGCGCCGAAGATCGACGCCTTGCTGCGCGTCGGCCGGGTTTTCGACTGTCGCCTGCTGTTGCCCAGGTTCAAGGCTTCGGCCGACTGGAACCTTGTGCCCGCCTTGCAGAAACTCGGCTTGGAGTCCGTGTTCGACCATAATCGGGCCGACCTCACCGGCGTGGCGTCACCGCCGCCCCCGTTATATGTTTCCGATTTCCTGCAGAAGGGTGAGCTCGAGGTGAACGAGCGAGGCACGATCGCCGCCGTCGTGACTGCGTTCGCTATCGCTGCCGGCATGGGCATGCCGGACCTGACCAAGCCTCGCGCGTTCAGGCCGCGCTTCTTCGCCGACCATCCGTTCCTCTACCTGGTCGTCGATGACGTGACCGGCCAGGTCCTGTTCATGGGCCGAGTGCTCAGGCCGTGAGGCGCTCGAGGCACTCCGCGTAGAGCGCCTGCGTCTTCTGCACGACGTCGGCCGGCAGGGTCGGACCCGGCGCGGTCTTGTTCCACGGCTGGGCTTCGAGCCAGTCGCGGACGAACTGCTTGTCGTAGGAAGGTTGGGCGCGGCCGGGCTGCCAGGTGGCGGCGGGCCAGTAGCGGGAGGAGTCGGGCGTCAGGACTTCGTCGATGAGGACGAGCGAGCCGTCGGGGGCGCTGCCGAACTCGAACTTCGTGTCGGCCAGGATGACGCCGGCCTTGGCGGCACGTTCGGCGCCCATGCGGTAGAGCGCGATCGAGGTCTCCTGCACGGTGCGGAAGACCTTCTCGCCGAGGATCTCGCCGCAGCGGGCGCGGGTGATCGCTTCGTCGTGGCCTTCGGCGGCCTTGGTGGAAGGGGTGAAGATCGGCTGCGGCAGCTTTGAGCCGTCGAGCAGGCCGGCCGGGAGCGGGTGGTCGAGGATGCCGCCGGTCTTCTGGTATTCCTTGAAGCCGGAGCCGGCGAGGTAGCCGCGGACGACCGCTTCGACCGGGAGGGGCTTGAGCTTGCGCACGAGCATCGAGCGCGGGATCAGGTGCTCGTGGCCGTGCAGGGCCTTGGCCAGCGCGTTGGCGTGGTCGGGCACGAGGTGCGTCGGGAAGACGAGGCGGGCCTGGTCGAACCACCAGAGGCTGATCTGGGTGAGGAGGATGCCTTTTCCCGGGACGCCGTTGGGCATCACGACGTCGAAGGCCGAGAGACGGTCCGTCGCCACGATCAGGTAATGCGAGCCGAGGTCGAAGACCTCGCGGACCTTGCCCTTCGCCTTGAGCGGGTAGGGCAGGCCGGTGACGGTCATCAGCGCTTCGGTGGGCAAGGGCGGCGTCTTCATCCTGCCACGGAGATAGGGGACGGCGGGGCGGCAGGGCAAGGTGGTTCGTCGTTGAGGCGTCGGTCGGCGCCGACAGCATCGACCTGCCCGATGGAACTCCGTGACGCCCATTGCCATTACCAGTTCGCCGAGGTGCCTTACGCCGCGGTCGAGCAGGCCCGGGCGGACGGCGTGGGCCAGGCGATGATCAACGGCAGCGCGCCGGCCGATTGGGAAGACGTCGCGGCCCTCGGCCGGCGCGACCCGCGTAACCGCGTGTCGTTCGGCCTGCACCCGTGGGATGTCCCGACGGCCCCGGCGGATTGGGCGGAGACGCTGCGGGCCGTTCTCGTCGCGCACCCGACGGCCGGCGTCGGCGAGATGGGTCTCGACCGATGGGTGAAGGACTTCGACCCCGTCGCGCAAGAAGCCGCCTTCCGCACGCAGCTCGCGCTCGCCGTCGAACTCGACCGCGCGCTCACCATCCATTGCGTCAAGTCCATCGGGCCGCTGATGGACATCGTCCGCACCGCCGAACTTCCGCGACGCGGCTTCCTGCTGCATAGCTGGAACGGCCCGGTCGAGCTCGTGCCGGAACTCGCGCGGCTCGGGGCGTATTTTTCCTTCAGCGCGCATCACCTCATCCCGCGCAAGGCCGACCTGCGCATCCAGTTCGCCGCGGCCATCCCGCGCGAACGGATCCTTGTCGAGACCGACGCGCCCGCGCTGTGCCCCGCGCCGGAGCTCCGCGTGCGCGAGCTGCCGCCCGCCGA
>RGES01000234.1 GCA_009917805.1 Verrucomicrobiota bacterium | reverse complement strand
GCGGCGAAGTCGGCCTGGTCGACGCGGCCGTCGGGGGCGGACTTCAGGATCACGATGCCCGAGGGCGAGCCGTCGGGGTTGCGCTTGGTGGCGTAGCCGGCGGTGGTGGCCGTGGCGAAGTTCGTGCCGTGGGCCGTCGACGGGATCAGGATGATGTCGCGGTGCTGGCCGTGGTGGCGGTGGTAGGCCTGGAAGAGCTTGAGGCCGACGAGTTCGCCTTGGGCGCCGGCGACGGGCTGGGTGGTCAGGCCGGCGAGGCCGGTGATCTTGCGGAACCACTCCTGCGTCTGCCAGAGGAGCTCGAGCGAGCCCTGCGCGTCTTCGGTGGGCGCCTGCGGATGGAGGCCGGTGAAGCCCGGCAGGCCGGCGGCCCAGTCGTTGATGTGCGGGTTGTACTTCATCGTGCACGAACCGAGCGGGAAGCAGCCGGTGTCGGGCGACACGTTGAGTTCGCCGAGCTTGGTGTAGTAAGCCTTCAGTTCGGCGAGCGGGAAGGAGGGCAGGCCGACGGCGCCTTGGCGGAGCAGGGTGGTCGGGATATCGGCGAGGGGCTTCGAGCCGGCGGACTTGCCGTACAGGCCTTCGAAGAACGCGACGAGCTTGTCGGTGTCGGCGGCGGTCTGCAGGTCGCTGAAGGAGATCTTGAGCAGCGAGCAGCGGCAGGGCGTGCGGCCGGTGATGTCGACGCCCACGTGGAGGCCGGCGGCGCGGCCCTTGGCGATGACCGCGGCGGCGGGCTCGGGGAGCATCAGGCTGAACTCGTTCCAGAAAGCCTGGTTAGCGTAGCAGACCTTGAGGCCCGGGATATTATGCAACTTGGCGGCGGCGCGGCGGGCCTGGTCGCGGCCGGCGACGCAGCTGGCGGCCATGCCATTCTCGCCGCGGGCGAGGATGGAGGCGCCGGCGATCGTGGCGATGAAGGCCTGGTTGGAGCAGATGTTGGACGTGGCCTTGTCCTTGCGGATGTGCTGCTCGCGGGTGGACATCACCATCACGATGCAATCGCGCCCGGCGTTGTCCTTGGCCTTGCCGACGAAGCGGCCGGGCGTCTCGCGGACTTCGTTCTTCTTGTCGGCGTGGTGGCGGACGGCGAAGACGCCGAGGCCGGGGCCGCCGAAGTTCGCGCCGATGGCGAGGTGCTGGCCTTCGCCGACGAGGATGTCGGCTCCCTTGCGGCCGTACTGGGCCGGGGCCTTGAGGCCGCCGGTGGCGAGGAGCATCGGGTCGATGACCGCGACGGACTTCACGCCGGCGTCGGCGCACGCGTCGGTCAGGGCGTCGACGTCTTCGAGAAGGCCGAGGGCGTTGACCTGAGGGAAGATGACGGCGGCGAGCTGCTTGCCGAGGCGGGCGGAAGCCGCGGCGATGCCGGCCGCGGTGAGGCGGCCGGTGTCTTCGTCGGGTGCCAGGAATTCGAGCTTCACCGAGGTGTCGGCGACGTGCGTGCGGAGGACCTCGAGATCGCAGGGCAGGAGGTTCGCGGCGACGAGCACGGTGTTGGCTTCGGCGTCGCCCATGCGGACGGCGCAGACGGCGGCTTCGAAGAGCGCGCTGGCGCGGTCGTAGAGGGAGGAATTGACGGCTTCGAAGCCGGTCAGCTGGGCGAGCGTGGACTGGTAGATCCAGTGGGTGATCAGCGTGCCCTGCGAACGCTCCGGCTGGTAAGGCGTGTAGGACGTGGTCAGGTTACGGATGGAGCAGACGTGGCCGACCATCTCGTTGGTGCGGTAGACCTGCAGGCCGTCGCCGAGGAAGGCGGTCTTGACCGAGTTCTTCTTGGAGAGGGCCTCCATGCGGTCCGCGAGGGCCTGGTATTCGAGCTCTTCGGGGAGGTCCTGGACGCCGGCAAACTTGACCGCCGGATCGATGTGCGAATACATGTCCGCGAAATCTCGGGAGCCGATGGCGGCGAACATCGCGCGGATGTCGGTCTCGGTCGCCGGGATGTAGTGGCGGGCGAGCTCGCGCGTGATTTTGGACGGGTCGTAGGGCAGCTGGGCCATGGAAGTATGAAAGGTTTTGAAGGAGGGAACGGGTCTCGCAATCGCCCACCAAGCGAGGGTGGGGGTATTAGAGAATCACGATTCCGACATAAGGTTTGGCAACCCATTCGGGGGCTTGTGAATAAGTCTTGGGGCCGTGGTGCGTTGCCATCGGTCAGGGGCTTCCCATCGTCGGCTTATGACCAAGCAGGAACGTGCCGATTACGTGGGGAAGGAGCTCGCGAAGCTCTACCCGACGACGCCCATTCCCTTGGATCATACGGATGCCTTCACGCTGCTCGTCGCGGTGGTGCTTTCGGCCCAGTGCACGGACAAGAAGGTCAACGAGGTCACCCCGGCGCTGTTCGCCGAGGCGGGGACGCCCGCCAAGATGGCGGCGATGACCGAGGCCCGCGTGCTGACGCTCATCCGCCAGCTGGGCCTGGCGCCCCAGAAGTCCAAGGCTCTCGTCGGCCTCGGCAAGATGCTGATGGCGAAGCATGGCGGCGTCGTGCCGCGTACCTTCGAGGAGCTCGAGGAACTGCCGGGCGTCGGCCATAAGACCGCCTCGGTGGTGATGGCGCAGGCCTTCGGCGTGCCGGCCTTTCCGGTGGATACGCACATCCATCGCCTGGCGAAGCGGTGGAAGCTCAGCCCGGGCAAGTCCGTCGAGCAGGTCGAGAGGGACCTCAAGCGCCTGTTTCCCGAGGACAGCTGGAACAAGCTGCACCTCCGGATCATCTTCTACGGCCGCGAGCACTGCACCGCCCGCGGTTGCGACGGCAAGACGTGTGGGATCTGTGGGGCGCTCGCGAAGAAATAGAGGACTGAATGGATCGCTGAATGGAGGACTGCGTTGAGGCCTGAATTGATCAATTCAG
>RGES01000233.1 GCA_009917805.1 Verrucomicrobiota bacterium | reverse complement strand
CTGGTGCCGAAGCTCGAGAAGGCGGTCCTCTGAGGTCCGCCGGCTAGGCAAAAGAAAAGGGCCCCATGACGGGGCCCTTTTTGTTGGCGTGGACCGCGGGGCTTAGCCGGCGACGACGATGTTCACCAGCTTGCCCGGGACGACGATCTCCTTCACGACGGGCTTGCCGTCGGTGAACTTGAGCACGTCGGCGTGGGCCTTGGCCAGCGCGAGGAGGGCGTCCTTGGAGATGTCCTTGGCGACCTTGGCGGTGGCGCGGACCTTGCCGTTGACCTGGAAGATGACCTCGACGGTGCTCTCGACGAGCTTGGAGGCGTCGAGCTTGGGCCAGCCGGCCGCCGTGACGCTTTCTTGGTGGCCGAGGCGGGCCCAGATCTCCTCGCACACGTGCGGGGCGAACGGTGCGGCGAGGCGCACGAAGTCCTCGACGGTCGAGCGACGCAGGGCCGGCGACTTCTCGGCGACGTTCATCAGGATCATCATCTGCGAGATGGCGGTGTTGAACTGCAGGGTCTCGATGTCCTTCTCGACCTTCTGGATGGTGCGGTGGAGTTCGCGGATGAGCTCTTCCGACTCGGTACCATCGGCGCTGATCTTGGCGGAGGCCTTGCCGGTGTTCTCGTCGACCGCCAGACGCCAGAGGCGACGGAGGAAGCGGGTGATGCCGATGATGCCGTCGGAATTCCAAGGCTTGGAGGCCTCGAGCGGTCCGAGGAACATCAGGTACATACGCAGGGCGTCGGCGCCGTGGTCCTTGACGATGGCGTCCGGGTTCACGACGTTGCCGCGGCTCTTGGACATCTTCTCGCCGTCTTCGCCCATGATGAGGCCCTGGTGGAAGAGCTTCTTGAAGGGTTCGGCGGTCGGCAGGACGCCGATCTCGTAGAGGAAACGGTGCCAGAAGCGCGCGTACAGCAGGTGGAGCACCGCATGCTCGGCGCCGCCGATGTAGAAGTCAGGGCAGCCCCAGTATTCCAGGTCGGCCTTGGAGGCGAGGGCCTCGGCGTTCTTCGGATCGATGTAGCGCAGGTAGTACCAGCAGGAGCCAGCCCACTGCGGCATGGTGTTGGTTTCGCGCGAGGCCTTGATCCAAAGCGGACCGGGCTGCGGCTTCGACTGCGGCACGGTGGCGCCGGAGGCGACGTCGTACCAGACTTCGGTCCATTCGGGCTCCTTGGAGAGCGGCGAGTCGCCGGTCGGGGAGGGCTGGTAGGACTTGACGGTCGGGAGCGTGAGCGGGAGCTGCTTGGAGGTCAGCGGCACGGCGCAGACTTCGACGCCGTTGAGCTGGCAGGTGACGGGCTCCTTCGGGAGGAACTCGCGCACTTCGGAGTCGGCCGGGATCTTGGCGTAGTCTTCGCGGGAGACCCAGAGGAGCGGGAAGGGCTCGCCCCAGTAGCGCTGACGCGAGAAGAGCCAGTCGCGCAGCTTGAAGTTCACGGCGAGCTTGCCCTGGCCCTTGGCGGCGAGGTCGGCGGTGATCTTCTTCTTGGTCTCGGTGGCGGACAGTCCGTCGAACGGGCCGGAGTTCACCATCGGGCCGTCTTCGGTCCAAGGCTTCTCGTTGACGTCGATGGCTTCCTTGGAGCCGACGACCTGGATGATCGGCAGCTTGAATTCCTTGGCGAATTCCCAGTCGCGCTCGTCATGTGCGGGCACGGCCATGATGGCGCCGGTGCCGTACGTGATGAGGACGTAGTCGGCGGTCCAGACGGGGATCTTCGCTCCGTTGACCGGGTTGATGGCGTACGCGCCGGTGAACACGCCGGTCTTCTTCTTGTCGGCGAGGTCGGTGCGCTCGAGGTCGGTCTTGTTGCGGACCGCGGCGACGTAGTTCTCGACGGCGCTCTTCTGGGCGGCGGTGGTGAGCTTGCCGATGAGCGGGTGCTCGGGCGCGATCACCATGTAGGTCGCGCCGTAAAGGGTGTCGGGGCGGGTGGTGAAGACCGTCAGGGTGTCGGCGTGGCCGTCGAGCTTGAAGGTGACTTCGGCGCCTTCCGACTTGCCGATCCAGTTCTTCTGGAGGCGCTTGGTGGAATCAGGCCAGTCGACATGATCGAGGCCTTCGATCAGCTTGTCGGCGTAGGCGGTGATGCGCAGGACCCACTGGCGGATCGGGCGGCGTTCGACCGGGTGGTTGCCGCGGTCGGAGCGCGGGCCTTCGGGCGTGTTGAGGACTTCCTCGTTGGCGAGGACGGTGCCTAGGGCGGGGCAGAACCAGACGGGCTTTTCGGAGACGTAGGCCAGGCCGTGGCGGAAGAGCTTGAGGAAGATCCACTGGGTCCAGCGGAAGTAGTTCTCGTCGGTGGTCGAGAGTTCGCGATCCCAGTCGATGGCGAAGCCGAGCATCTGCAGCTGGCGACGGAAGTTGTCGATGTTGCGCTTGGTCTGGACGGCGGGGTGCTCGCCGGTGGCGATCGCGTGCTGCTCGGCCGGGAGGCCGAAAGCGTCCCAACCCATCGGGTGGAGGACATTAAAGCCGTTGGCCTTCTTATAGCGGGCGAGGATGTCGGAAGCGGTGTAGCCTTCGGGGTGGCCGATATGGAGGCCGGCGCCGGAGGGGTAGGGGAACATGTCCAGGACGTAGTACTTCGGCTTGCCGCAGGTGATCGGCTCGGTGCGGAAGGTCGCGTTGGCTTTCCAGACGGCCTGCCACTTCTGCTCGAAGGCGGGGAAATCGTAGCTGCCGGGTTTTGTTTCCGAAGTGTCCATGAATGCGTGCAGATAGGAGGTTCGGGACGGCGCTGGCAAGGTTTTGGAGCGTCGGGCGACCCTATCCCGCTTGCCTAGGCCCTCCGGCGGGGGTTATCTGCCTTTCATGAACGTGCTCGTGGTGGGCGGTGCCGGCTACATCGGCAGCCATTGCGTCCGGCAGGC
>RGES01000232.1 GCA_009917805.1 Verrucomicrobiota bacterium | reverse complement strand
CGGAGGAAAAAGCCCGCCACTATCTCTGGCGCTTCTGGAACAAGGTCCCCTCGCCCGGCCATCTCGCGGTCTTCGACCGTTCCTGGTTCGGCCGCGTGATGGTCGAACGCGTCGAGGGTTTCGCGAAGGACGCCGAATGGGCCCGCGCTTACGCGGAGATCAACGACTTCGAAGCCCGCCTCGCCGAGGCCGGCATGGTGGTGCTCAAGCTCTGGATCAACATCTCGAAGGAAGAACAGCTCCGCCGCTTCAAGGCCCGCGAGCAGTCTCCGCACAAGCGCCACAAGATGACGCAGGAAGACTACCGCAACCGCAAGAAGTGGGATGACAACCTCCGCGCGGCGGAAGACATGATCGCGCGCACCGACACGCCCCACGCCCCCTGGGTGGTGGTCACGGGCGACGACAAGCGCTACGCGCGCGTGGCGACCCTCAAGGCCGTCTGCCGCGCGCTGTCCGACCGCCTCGACTAAGCCACTCGCCGAGCCAGCGACGATGCGGCCCGCTCAACGCGGCCCCATCCAGCGCCTGCGCGTCGACCCACTCGAGCTCGCCGTCCTTCGCCCAGCGACGGATGTCCGCCGGCTTGGAATCGAGAGCATGCAGCTTTTCCTCATAGGTCACCGTGCCGATGGTCCGTCTCCGCACGAGCGCCGGTTCGCCGGCCGGTTCGACGCCGAGCGAGGACAGCACCGGAATCTCGGCCATGCCGGCGAGGCGCTTGGCATGATGCGGATTGCGACGGAGGAGGATCTTGCCCTCGCGGGCGACCAAGGCGCGTTCGACGACGGCTTCCTTGCGCTCTTTGGAGACGAAACGCGGCAAGGCCTGGGCATCGCCGGCCTGCTTGGCGTCGCACCATTCCGCCAAGGGGCACTTCGCGCAATCCGGCACGCCCTTGCGGCACACGGTGGCGCCGAGCTCCATCATGGCCTGGTTGAAATCCCCGGGCTGCTTCGGATCGACGAGCTCGTCGGCCCGCGCCGCGAACAGCTTGGCCGCGGACGAGGCGTCGCGCAGCTTGGCGCGGACGCCGTCGAGCCGAGCGAGCACGCGGACGACGTTGCCGTCGACGACCGCGACGGGCTCGGCGAAGGCGATGCTGGCGATGGCGGCCGCGGTGTACGGGCCCACGCCCTTGAACTCTCGCCACTCGACGGCGGTGCGCGGCGGCTGCTTCAACGCGGCGACCTGCTTGGCGAGGTTCAGGAGATTCCGCGCCCGCGAATAATACCCGAGCCCGGCCCAGAGCGCGAGCACCTCGGCCTCTTCGGCCTGGGCGAGGTCCTTGAAGTCCGGCCACTTGGCGGTCCATCTTTCGAAATACGGGATCGCGGTGGCGATCTGGGTCTGCTGGCACATCAGCTCCGAGACCACCGTCCGGTACGCCGAGACCTGCTCCCGCCACGGCATCGGCCGGCGATTCCGTCCGAACCAGGCCAAAAGCGCCCGGCGCATCGCGGGGATGCTGGCATTACGGGCGGGTTTCGCGGCGGGCATGGATGGGGCTGGATTTGGACGCCAACTAAGGTAGACCTTGGGACTCATGGCACGAAAGGCAAAGCAGGACTCCGACGACGAGCCGAAGAAGGTGGCGATGCACACGCTGAAGCTCGACGCGGCCCAGGCCGCGAAGCTGGTCTCCTTCCCCGTCGACCACTCGGCCTTCGCCTTCAAGGGTGAGAACCTGAACATCGTCCATTATAAGTCCGGCAAGTGCGTCATCTCGGGCAAGGGGACGGAAGACTTCGTGAAATTCACCCTCGAGCCCGACGTCACGGGTCAGGCGGTCCTTGGCTACGAGGCAGAGAATAATCCGGAGTGGTTCGAAGAGCACGCCGGACTCGACGAGTCCGGCAAGGGCGATCTCTTCGGTCCGGTGGTCTCGGCCTGCGTCATCGCGACGGGCGAGATGACCCGCGAGTGGATCGAGCTCGGCATCAAGGACTCGAAGAAGCTCACCGACGCGAAGATCGCCGAACTCGACCGCGTCATCCGCTCCACGCCCGGCGTGGCCGTGAAGACGACGTTCATGCGCATGGCGAAGTACAATGAGCTCCACTCGCGCTTCGGCAAGAACCTCAACCGCCTGCTGGGCTGGATGCACGCGACCTCCTGCGAGGAAGCCCTCAAGGATTTCGAACTGCAGCACCAGCGCCGCCCGAAGTGGGGCCTGCTCGACCAGTTCTCCGAAGAGCCCCTCGTGCAGAAGGAACTCGCCCGCAAGGGCGTCGAGTTCGACCTCCGCATGCGCACCAAGGCCGAATCCGACCCGGTCGTCGCCGCCGCTTCCATCGTCGCCCGCGCGGCCTTCGTCCGCGAACTCGACCGCCTGTCGCAGGACGGCGGCGTCGAACTGCCCAAGGGCTCCGGCTCGGAAGCCAAGAACGCCGGCATCGAACTCGTCGGCCGCCTCGGCCCGGCGATCCTCGTCAACTTCGCCAAGCTGCACTTCAAGACCGCCTACGAGGTCCGTGGGCTCGAGCCGCCGGAATCCAAACCGTTCGTCCGCCGCAAGAAGGCGGAATAAGCCGTGGCCTCGCTGGCGTCATTCGACCGCAAGAAAGGTGCCGATCGTCCGGGCATCGCGGGCGTGGATGAGGCCGGCCGCGGGTCGCTCTGCGGCCCGGTGATCGCCGCGGCGGTGCTGCTCGACGCCGGCTTCTACGGCGAGCCGGCCTGGCTGCGGAAACTCTCCGGGGCGAACGACTCCAAGAAGCTGACCGCGGAGAAGCGCGCCGAGCTCCGCGAAGCCATCGCGAAGATGGAGTCCGAAGGAAAGCTGAAGACCGCCTGGGCCGCCGGCTCGGTGATGGAGATCTCCGCGCATAACATCCTCGGGGCCACTCGCCTCGCGATGGCCCGCTGCATCGCCAAGCT
>RGES01000231.1 GCA_009917805.1 Verrucomicrobiota bacterium | reverse complement strand
GGGGCTTTTTTGTGCCTCAACACAACTTCGGGTGACGGGTGACGGCCCCGGTGGTCAGCCTTTCGGGTGCCAGCCGTTCAGCTTCGGCCGCAGGAAACAGGAGCCCGCTGCAGACTCCCGTGAGGCCGCCACCTGAACTCCCGATGTCCGTGCCCGTCACCCGTCACCATGCCTTTACCTTGTCAACTGGCCCGCTGGTCAACCGGTCAACTACTCATGTCCACGTGTCACCATGCCCACGTGCCCCCTGCGCGACTCGGTCGCGCTTACTTCACCGCTTTCACGATCGCCTCGGCGATCGCGGCCATGCCGCGGTCGCCGGGGTGATTGGCGACGCCGGCGTGCTTATAAGGGCGTTCGGAACGGGCGTAGTTCTGCTCGTCCTTGGACAGGGCGCCGATGTCCACGAACGTGCCGCCGACGGCTTCGCAGGCCTGGCGCATCGCGCTGTCCTTCGCCGGGTTCGACCAGAAGCTGCTGCGGACGATGATGGCTGCCTTGGGGTTGGTTTTAAGGGCCTTCAACAGCGCGGTGACCTGCGCCTGGTAGTCGGCCTGGGCCTCGGGCGTCTTCAGCGCGGCGACGTTTTCGCCGATGCAGAGGATGATGAGGTCGGCTTTGAAGGCCGCCGCATCGGCGAACTTGCCGGCGATGTCATAACCCACATGCGCGCGTTCGAAGTCGGCGACGTTCTTGACGAGGATTTCGGGCTGGGCGCCATGTTTGGCGGAAAGGGACTTGGTCACGAGATGGACGTAGTCCTTGTCTTCGGACGTCGCGGCCATGCCCCAGTTCCCATGCCAATCGATGTCGGCCTTCGGTCCGTGCTTCGTGATGCTATTGCCGACGAAGAGGATCTTCTGGGGTTGAGCCTGGGCTGAAGCCGTCGCGGAGAAACTGAGTAGAGCGATGATAGTTAAGAGTATTCGAGACATGGGGTAGGGTGAATCGAGGATAGGAGGGCCTAAGGGCCCGAGGCGAGACTCTGAATCAAGTCCAGTCCTGCCACCCGAAACGATTCACCCACTCAAAGGGAAACCGGAGACCGGGATTAATCCTGCGGACATGGGTAGGGACGCGTCGGCGACGCGTCCGTCTGCACCCTCGGTCGCGACGCCGTCGCGCCCCTACCAGCTACCCGGTCTCCCTATGGTGCCCCCTTTGAGTTCGGCCTCTCTGCATCGGGTAGGGTCGATCATCCTTGCTCGACCGCGGCCGGCCAAGGATGGCCAGCCCTACCATCTGCTTCGCAGCGGTTCACCATGCCAGCAGAACCCCGCGTGGCCTTGCGGCCACGCCTTACTTCGTCGTCGGCTGCGGAGCGGACTTCGCCTTGGTCGCGCCGATCGCGACGATTTTCTCGAGCATGCCGAAAAGCTTTAGCGTTTCCCACTTGGCGGTCAGGGTGACCTGATTGCCGGCGGCTTCGACGGGCTGGATGCCGGCGAGGAATTCAGCCGCTAGGGCTTTCATTTCCTTCTCTTCGGCGGTCTCAGGCTTGGTCGGATCTCCTGCGAGCATCATCGGCGCCATGGCGAGCATGCCTTGGGCCTGCATGGCCATCGGGGCGGCCTTCTCCTTGGAAGTGAAGAACGCGCTGATCTTCATGATCTGGTTGCTGCCGTTCTCGCCCATCGCGAAGACGGCGCCTTGGAAGCCGCTATTGGTGAGCTCGGGGGTGGCTGGCAGCTTAGCGGCGTTCATGGCGAAGACGGCGTACGGCCGGCCGGTGGCGTTGACCTGCGGGCGCAGGGAGGAAGATAGGGCGTAGGAGGCGCCTTGGCCCTTGAGGAGGGCGATGATGCGCACGGCTTCCTTGGGCTGGGCGATCACGAGCGTGTTATCGTCGAGGTCGAAGACGCCGATGGGTTCGGACGCCGGGGCAGAGGCAGTTGCAGCGGTCGTTGGGAATTCCTTGGCGACCTTGGCGAGTTCGTCGCTCAGGGAGGCCAGGAGCTCCTGGCCATTCCAGCCCTTGGTTGCGCCGGCCTGTACGGTGCCGACCTTCTTGGCGACGGCATGAGCCGAAAGTTTTTTGCTATCATGGCGCGTCCGGACGATGAGCCCGCCGCTCATTTGCCCGGCGGCACCAAGGGTGACTCCGCCGGCGAGCCGGTTGTCCGGGGACTCTAGGTCGATACCCGTCGCGAGCTTGATCGCCTCTTGCATCTCCTTGCTGTCTTTGGCGCTGGGGTCGAGGCCAGCGACGGCTTTTTCCATACGAGCCTTGAAGGCCTTGGCCTCGGGAGAGTCGCTAATCTTCAGTCCGCGCGAACTGGCGGTCGCGAACACGATCGCGTAGTCGGCGGGGACGCCCTTGAAGTCGAAATCCTGCGCGGGCAGGACGGCGGAGGTAATGACTAGAGCGAGGCAGGAAAGGAGACGCATGGGTCGAATGTACCCCATGGCTGTGAACGAGGTCAAGCCCAGCCTGACCGATAGGGGGTATAGAAAATATCGATACTTATAAGAAAAGGGCAGGCGGCAGCTCACGGCACGCCTGACCCGCCATCCGAAAAGATTTACTGGCTCAAAGGGAAACCGGAGACCGGGAAGTCATTCTCAGGTCCCGGGTCTCGGCCGTCAGGTCCCGGGTTCAGGTATTCAGGTGCAGGTACAGGTTCAGGACCCGCACCCGTACCCGTACCCGAACCTGGCAACCCGTACCCGATACCCGGTCACCTAAGACCCGAGACCTGAAAATGTATGCCCCAGCCAATCATCCGGTCTCCCTATGCTGCCCCCTTTGAGTTCTGCCTCGTTGCGTCGGGTAGGGTCGAGAATCCTTGCTCGACCGCGGCCGGCCAAGGATGGCCAGCCCTACCAGTTGCTTCGCAGCCGTTCACCATGCCAGCAGAACCCCGCGTGGCCTTGCGGCCACGC
>RGES01000024.1 GCA_009917805.1 Verrucomicrobiota bacterium | reverse complement strand
GTCATCGCTCCCTGGCCCGCCGTTCCGGCGCGGCGCCGCACCGCGGCGATCCGCATGAAGCGCCCGTCGGTCGTGTACAGGGAGTTGCCCGAGCCCGATTCCTGGGTCCCGGTGACCACCGTGTAGATGCGACCGCTCTGCGCGCCTCCGCCGGTTCCTCCGGGCGTATTCGCGATCACGCTCGAAAGGGTGGGGCCGCAGTTGGGGAATCCGCCGATGCGGGCGATGACCTGCTGCGTCCGCAGGATGTCGCCGACCGCTGCGGAGCCGTTCTGCGGGAAGCCGGGGAACCCGGTCGAGTAGTCCTCGCCGCATTGCTTGTTGATGTTGCTCGGACGGGTGATCTGGTCACGGAGCTGCGGCGGCAGGCCCGGAGCGGGGACGAAGGTCCCGAGCGGCGCCTCGCCGTATGCCTTCGCGAAGCCCTGCACGCACGCCACCCAGCCTGCGATCATGGCCGCCGCGGCGCTCGTGCCGCCGAACTGCGCGGAATAGGTTCGCAGCTGGTTGACCTGCAGCGGGTCCGTCGACGTGTTGTCGCCCCGGTAGAGGCCGGGTTCCACCCATCCCGTGGTGGCCACGCCGGCGCCCCAGCCCGAGCAGTGCACCGCGTTGGTGGTGGCCTCCGGATCGGAGAAGTTGGACTGCGGCATCCGGCAGTAGTTGTTGCCCGGGAACGCAAGCTGCGCGGGCGAGCCGTCCTGCGGGTTGAATCCGAGCTGCTGGCCGGGCCAGCAGGCTCCGACGACGAACGCCCCGGAGTCTGCGGTGTCGTCGGGGCTCGTCACCACCGGCGCGGAGTCGTTTCCGGCCGACACCACGACCGCGATCCCGGACTGGCTGGCGAGCGTCGCGAGCAGGAACACCGACGGGTCCGCGAGGATGGTGAATCCCGCCGCCTCCGACCCGACGACCGCCGCCAGCCGTGACGCCACGCTGCGGCGGTTGCTGCGCATCGCTTGGTCGTATCGCTCGGACTGCCTGCAGCTGCTGGGGCTGCAGCTGGCCGTCGTGTTCCTGACCGTCGCCGTCATCGCCCTCGCCGGCGTCGGCATCGACTTCGTCCGCCACTGCGCCGATCGCACGGTGCCGGCGCCGCATCTGCCTTTCTTCGTCCCGGCCGACGCCACCGACAAGGCGGTCTTCGTCTGGCTCGGCGCCGGCATCCTCGTCGCCGCCCTGCTGCGCGCCACGATCTCCTACGTCTTCGGGCTGGTCTCCGTCCGCTTCCTGCACGGCCGCATCGTCGTCAACCTGCGCTCGCAGGTCTTCGCCAAGCTCCAGCAGCTGAGCTTCCGCTTCTTCGACTCCAACGCCAGCGGCTCGATCATCAACCGCGTCACCTCGGACGCGCACGCGATCCGGCTCTTCATCGAAGGCGTCATCCTGCAGCTCGCGATCATCACGATCACGCTCGTCGCCTGCTCCGCGTACATGCTCCGGACCGACTGGCGCCTCACGCTGGCCTGCCTCTCGGTGCTGCCGTTCCAGATCTGGTTCGCGATCCGGTTCTCGCGCAAGGTGCGCCCGGCCTACGAGGAGAACCGCGACCTGATGGACCGCATGGTGCTCGGCTTCTCGGAAAACGTCCAAGGCATCCAGGTCGTCAAAGGTTTCGCGATGGAACCGCGGGTGATGGGCCGCTTCGCGGGCTGGAGCGAAGACATCCGCGTCCAGAAGCGCAAGGTGTTCGGCGAGATCGCCCTGTTCTGGCCCGTCATCGACGGCCTCAACCGCCTCTCCATGGCCATCCTGATCGGCTACGGGGGCTGGATGGTCGCCCGGGGCGACATCGCCTTGGGCACGGGGCTGGTGGCCTTCGCCGGCCTGCTGCAGCAGTTCTCGACCCAGGTCACCACGCTGGCCGCCGTGGTCGACAACGCCCAGGTCTCCTTGGCCGGAGCCAAACGCATCTTCGAGATCCTCGACACCGACCCCGGCGTGGCGACGGAGGCCGACGCGGCTTCGCCCGGGCGCTTCCTCGGCCGCGTCGCCTTCGAGAACGTGAGTTTCGAATACCAGGAGAACGCGACGGTCCTCCGCGACCTGTCTTTCGTCGCCGCGCCCGGCCAGCGCATCGCCATCGCCGGCGCCACCGGCGCGGGCAAGTCGGCGCTGCTTTCGCTCATCCCCCGCTTCTACGACCCGCGCTCGGGCCGGGTGACGCTCGACGGACACGACATCCGCCGCCTGCCCCTGCCGGAACTCCGACGCCAGGTCGGCATGGTCTTCCAGGAGAACTTCCTGTTCTCGAACACCATCGCGGCGAACATCGCCTTCGGTCACCCCGACGCCACGCAGGAACGCATCGAACGCGCCGCCCGCATCGCCGGCGCCCATGCGTTCATCGCCGAACTCCCCGAAGGGTACGAGACGTTCCTCGGCGAAGGCGGCGTCAACCTTTCGGGCGGCCAACGTCAGCGCATCGCCATCGCCCGCGCCCTGCTCCTCGAACCGACGGTGCTGCTGCTCGACGATCCGACCTCGGCCATCGACCCGGAGACCGAGAAAGAGATCATGGAAGCGATGGAAGCCGCGATGGTCGGCCGCACGACCTTCATCGTGGCCCACCGTCTCAGCACGCTGCGCCGGGCCGACCAGATCCTGGTCCTCGAGCACGGCAAGCTCGTCCAGGTCGGCACGCATGAGCAGCTGATGGCCCAGGACGGCCATTATCGCCGGGCGATCCTCGTCCAATCGGAGGGCGCCGTCGCATGAGCAAGGACCGCCTCGAGATCGCGGTACGGCGCCTCCGCCCCGACGAAGAAGAACCGGACCGCCTGCCCCTGCGCTGGTCCACCATCGCCCGCCTGCTCGCCTTCACCGGCCCGCACCGCGGGATGCGCAACACGCTGCTATGCCTCTGCGTCTTCCGCGCGATGGCCCTGCCGGGCCTCGCCTGGCTCGTCGGCCATATCATCAAGGGACCCGTGACGACGGGTGACGGCCCGGCGACCATCCGGGCGCTGGCGCTCTTCACGGTCTTCTTCGTCGTCGCGGACGTCGCCCTATACTGGCGCATCCGCCTCGCCCACCAGATCGGCGAGAACGTCCTGCGCGACCTGCGTGACCGGCTCATGGCGCACCTGCTGACGCAGCCGCTGTCGTTCTTCCATGCCCGCCGCCACGGCAGCCTGATCAGCCGCATGATCTCGGACATCGAGGCGATGCGTAACGGGATCCAGAACAACTTCTTCATCTCCTTCGTCTCCTTCGGCCAGATGAGCTGCGCGGCCGCCCTGATGCTCTACGCCAACCCGCGGCTCTTCCTCGTCCTGCTGGCCATCGTGCCCTGCCTCCTGCTCGTGCACGGCTTCTTCCGCGGCAAGATCCTGCACGCCTCGCGCGTCCAGCAGGAGACCTTCTCGCGCGTGACCTCCGCGCTGGCGGAGACGGTCCAAGGCATCCGCGTGACGCAGGGCTTCGCGCGCGAGGACACCAACGCCGGCATCTTCACCCGCCTCGTCCGCAGCCTCGCCGGCAACGTGGTGAAGACCGCCAGCCTGACGGCGCTCTACCTGCCGCTGCTCGAACTCAACGCCCAGGGCTTCATGGCGGCGCTCATCGGCGTCGGCGGCTGGGCGGCCCTCTCCGGCACGGGCACGGGCCTCGGCGACCTGGTGACGTTCTTCTTCCTGGCCGACCTCTTCTTCTCGCCCATCACGATCATCGGCACGCAGCTCTCGGAAGCCACGCTCGCGATGGCCGGCGCCGAACGCTATTTCCGCCTGCTCGACACCCCGCCGGCCTGGACGGACAAGCCGACGGCCGTCGAGTGCCCGTCGCTCAAGGGCCACGTGGAATTCCGCGACATCCGTTTCGCCTACGTCCCGGATCGGCCGGTGCTGCACGGCATCTCGTTCGTCGCCCAGCCAGGACAGGTCATCGCGCTGGTCGGACACACCGGTTCCGGAAAATCCACCATCATCGGACTGCTGGCGAAGTTCCAGCTCCCGCTTTCAGGTCAGGTCTTCGTCGACGGCCATGACCTCGCCGACGTGCGGCAGGAGACCCTCCGTCGACAGATGGGCTTCGTCTTCCAGCAGAACTTCCTCTTCGCCGGCACGATCGCCGAGAACGTCAAGGCCGCCCGCCCCGACGCCACCGACGAGGAGATCCGGCAGGCCTTCCGCGACCTCGACTGCCTCGACCTCATCGAAGACCTTCCGGCCGGGATCCATACGCCTTGCTCCGAGAAAGGGCGCGGCCTCTCGATGGGCCAGCAGCAGCTCGTGGCCTTCGCGCGCGCCCTGCTGGCCAATCCCCGCATCCTGGTGCTCGACGAAGCCACGAGCGCCGTCGACACGATCACGGAAGCCCGCCTGCAGGTCGCCCTGGCCCGCCTGATGAAAGGGCGCACCTGCTTCGTGGTGGCCCATCGCCTCAGCACGATCCGCCGGGCGGATTGCGTCATCGTCCTCGACGAAGGCCGCATCGTCGAACGCGGCACGCACGAACAGCTGCTCGCCCTCCGAGGGGCGTACGCGGGATTGCACCGCGACTTCCTGAGCTCGACGACCTGACGTCGCCTACTTGGCGGACGGGACATTGCCGAAGCTCGGCCGACGAGGCTTGGCCTTATCTTCGGCTTTCGGCGGCGACTTCGGATCGGTGAGGCTGGTCGGGAACGCGGCGGCGATGCCTTGCGTCCGGATGCTGGCGTAGAGATCGCCGATCGGCGATTTGCGGAAAGTCTCGACCTGCAGGTTCTGGTAAGCGACCACGTCATCTTTGTTTTTGACGGTCAAGGCGACGTCGAGTCGCACCGACTGGCTGGCCGGCCCGCCCGAGAACCTGACGTCCTTGCGGGCCCCGAGGGTGACGAGCGCCAGACCCTGCGGATCCTGATGCACCGGCACGCTCCATGACTCGGCCGCGGACAGGCCCGGGGGCAGGACGAGCAGGACGGTGCGTACGGGACCTCCGGGATTACCGGGATAGACCAGCCGACGCCGGACCAGCGGCCAATAGCGGCGGCCAGACTCGTCGACCGCTTCGGTGCCACCGGGCCCCTCGACGACGAGCATCCGCTCCTTGAGGAAAACGATCTCGGCCGGCGTGAAGTTCGCCTGGACCGCCCCCGGGCGACGGATCGGGCCTTCGTCGGACGCCACCTCCGCCGAAACCAGCACCACGAGCTCGACCGGCCCCGCCACGCGATGGTCGATCCAAGCAATGACGCCATAAGGCACGACCGTCATGGCCGCGGCGAGCAGGAGACCGCCGCCGAGGGCCTTGGGAAACTCGTGACGCGCCAGCAAGGCGGTCATCAGGGCGGCGCCGGCGAAACCGGCGGCATGCACCGAGATGTCCGTGCCCAACGTCCACTGGGCCATCTCGAAGTCTTCGGGGTAACCGAACCAGCGAAGCCGGAAGAACATCGCGACGACCCAGAGGGTGCCGGCGGCGGCGCCCAGGAGCGGCGCATAGCGCGGACCGCTGCGCTCATAGACCTTGGTCAGCAAGGCCGACAAGAGCGCGGCGAAGAGGCCGCCGAAGAAAGCATCCTTCAGGGACGCGACGCCCGTGAGGGCGGCCGCGACCACGAGGAAGGCCCAGGTGAACCAATAGGTCCGGGCGTAGGTCTTCATTCCCCGACGATGGTGCCAGGAGGCACGATCGCGCCCTTCTTGACGACGATCACGCCGTCACGGACGAACAAGGCGTCGGTCTCCCATTTCTCTGGCAGGCCCGTGGGCGCGAGGCGACAACCGGCGCCGATGCGCGCGTTCTTGTCGATGATGGCGTTGCGGATGAGGCAGTTCGGGCCGACGCCGACGTCCGGGCGGCCAAGGGAATTGTTCTTGGCGAGGTCGTGCGGACGTTCGAAGGCGTCGGCGCCCATCATCACCACGTTCTCGAGACGGGACCCGCCGCGGATGACGGAGCGCACGCCGATGACGCAGCGGCTGAGCTCGGAGTCGTCGACGATCGCGCCGTCGGCCATGAGCACGCGGTGGGAGCGGGCGCCGTTGAGCTTGGCCGGAGGCAGGTAACGGGCGTGGGTATAGACCGGGTTCTGGCCGTCGAAGAAGTCGAAAGGAGGCACCGGGTCGGTGAGGGTCAGGTTGCACTCCCAGAACGAGCCGACGGTGCCGATATCTTCCCAATAGCCGTCGAAGACGTAGGCCATCATGCGCTTCGAGGCCAGCAGGCCCGGGATGACCTCCTTGCCGAAGTCGGTCTGGGCATGGTCGGCGAGGGCTTCGCGCATGACCTTGCCCGAGAACAGGTAGATGCCCATCGAGGCCAGGCAGTAAGGCTTGTCGGACTTGTCGGAAAGACGGGCGCGGGCGTTGCCGGCGAGCACGAGCGAGGAGATCACGGCCGGATCCTTCGGCTTCTCGACGAACTCCACGATGCGGAGGTCGGCGTTGACGCGCATGACGCCGAGGGCGCTGACCTGGTCGGACGGCATGGCCTTGGCGGCGATGGTGACGTCGGCGGCGTTCTCCATGTGCTGGCGCGCCAGCTCGTCGAAATCGAGACGGTACAGCTGGTCGCCCGAGAGGATGAGCACGAGGTCCTCGTCCTTCAGGTTGTAATGATGGAGGTTCTGGCGGACCGCGTCGGCCGTGCCTTGGTACCAGGACTCCTTGTCGCCCGTCTGTTCGGCGGCGAGGATGTCGACGAACCCGCGGCCGAAACCGTCGAACTTATAGGTCTGCTGGATGTGCTTATGGAGCGAAGCGGTGTTGAACTGCGTCAGGACGAAGATCTGGTTGAAGCCGGAGTTCAGGCAGTTGCTGATCGGGATGTCGACCAGGCGGTAGTTGCTGGCGAGCGGCACGGCCGGCTTGCAGCGGTCCTTGGTCAGGGGATAGAGGCGGGAGCCGCGACCGCCCCCCATGATGATGCTGATGACGCGAGGAAGGGAGGGCATGGCGGGATGACCTACCTTCCCTCCGGTCGCCCTCGCCCTCAAGCGGAAAAGGGCGAATGGCGGCTTGAAGGCGGCAGCGTGACGGGGTTGCATCGCCCTCCGCATGGCCTTCGCCTTCCACATCCTCGGCACGAGCAGTTCGGGCAACTGTTCCCTGCTGGAAGCGGGCGGGACGCGCGTGATGCTGGACGCCGGTTTCCAGGGACCGCGGCTCGAGGCCTCCCTGCAGAAGCTCGGCATCGAAGCCCGGGCCCTCGACGCGGTCTTCATCACCCACGAGCACTCCGACCACTGCGTCGGCCTCCCTGCCCTGCTCCGGCAGAATCCGCTGCTGAAGGTCTTCGCCAACCGGGAGACCGCCCGTCGCATCAAGGATTCCCTGAAGTCGCAGCCCGACTGGCAGCTGTTCGAGACCGGCACGACCTTCGAGTTCCGCGGGATGCAGGTCACCTCGATCCCGATCCCGCACGACGCCGCCGACCCGGTCGGCTTCGCCTTCGACCTGCCGGCCGAAGACGCCCGCCCCGCCAAGCGCCTGACGTGGCTGACCGACCTCGGCCATGCCACCTCCGTCGTGAAGCACCATGTCGCCCTGGCCGACATCCTCGTGCTCGAGGCCAATTACGATGACGAGATGCTCGACCTGTCCAAGCGACCGGCCTCGCTCAAGCAGCGCATCCGCGGCAACTTCGGCCACCTCTCCAACGTCCAGACGAAAGACCTCCTCCTCGGCTTGCGCGAATGGCAGACGACCGAGCTCTACCTCGGCCACCTGAGCAAGGAGTGCAACCGCACCGTCATCGTCGACGCCCTCATGAACGAAGTACGCGACCGGAAGACCGACCTCCGCATCACGGTGGTCGATCCCCTGGAGGACAATCCGGTCAGCCTCTGGTAAGGCTTACTTCTTCGGCGGCACCGGCACTTCGTCGCCGGCGGCAGGCGCGGACGGCGGAGCGGGCACGGCACCGGTCGAACGGATCACGGCGCTCTCGGCGACGGACTTCGCGAGACGCTTGACCGCGGCGCCGCAGGCGGGCGAAGCCGGGTTGAGGTCCTGCGCGGAAAGCCAGGCGGTGAGCGCGGCGGCTTCGGCGCCGTCCTTCTCGAGCTTCTCCGCATGGCCGATGAGCTGGGCGTAGTTGGCGACGAGCGGGGCGATGTCGGAACGGGTCTTCGCGAGCACGAGGTCGTCGGACTCGGTCTTGTAGGTCTCGACGATGACGTCCCACGCGAGGTAAGGATTGTTCTGGGAGGCGAGCACGGAAGCCTTCTGGATGTTGGCGTCGAGTTCGCCGACGCGGTTGACGACCTTGCGGAGCTTCTCGGAGCGTTCCTTGTCCTGCGCGAGGGCCAGGGCGTACTCCAGCTTCTTGTTGTAGATGTCGCGCCACTTCGCTTCGGCGAAAAGGCGGTCGAACTCGGGCACCTTCTGGGCGAGCGTGTCCTGGCGGCTCACGACCTGGTTGGCGAAATCCTTCACGCCGGGATTCTGCGGCCAGATCTTGGCGGCGCGCTCGAGGGCGGCCTCGGCCTTGGCGTTGTCGCCGGCCAGCGCGGCGGCCTTGGCGGAAAGCAGCGACATGTTGGACGCGTTCATCGCGTTGGTGACCTTGGAGAGGATCGGGGCGCCCGGGAAGTCGCGGGCGCGTCCGCGGACCTTGTTCACGTAGCCCTCGACGTTGCCGAGATCATGTTCGTCGCCGAGGCGCTGGAGTTCGCGGAGGTCCTTCCAGAGGGCGAGCATCTCGCGCTTCTTCTCCTGCGGGTAAGCCATCACGACGGGCTCGAATTCGCCGAGGAAGAAGGTCTCCTGGAGGCGCTCGAAGGCGCCGTAGAGCTCGCCCTGCTTCACCAGGTCGTCGACGGTCTGCATGCCCTTGCTGGTATCCTTGATCGCCTCGCGCGAAAGCATGTCGAAGGACTCGAGGGTCGGCACGAAGTCGGAGATCGGGAAGAACTCCTTCACTTCCTTGGCGCCGACGACGATGTTCTGGCTGTTACCCTTGAAGAGCACGCGGTAGAAGGCGCTGGTGATCAGCGAGTGGCGGTAGCGGCGCGCCATCAGGAAGGAGACCATCTGGGACTGGAACTCGATCTTGGCCTTGAGGCCGAGGGCGGTCATCTCGGCGTTCTTGGCCAGGATCTCGGCCTGCGTCCGGGCCTCGTCCTTCACCTTGTAGCCGAGCTCGGTGGTACCGGTCGAAGACTTGCCGAGCGGCTTGGCCTTGGTGGCCGCCGCCGAGCGGGCGTCGTTGGCCTCCTCGATGTTGTCGGCGCGGTTGATGATGATGCCTTCCTGGACCTTGCGGAGGGTCTCCAGCTGGTTCTTGGTGATCTCGATCTGGCGGAACTCCTGCTTCATCACCCAGATCTTCTGGACCTGCGAAGCGATGGTCAGCGAGCTGTTGCCGTCGATCTCGAATTCCGCGGCCTTGAAGAGCAGGTTGAAGGCCTCCTGCTGGTTGCGGTAATAGTTGTCCTGCGTGAGCACCTGCGGCGAAAGCAGCAGCTGGATCTGGTCGAGGAGGGCGACATAGCGCTTGATGTCGCCGTTGTCCGTGGGGGCGGCGAGATAGCGCTCGAAGCGCGCGCGGACGGCGCGGGAATTGCCGAGGTTCATCGTCGTGCCCTTCCACTGCATCGTGCCGTTCTCCATGTCCACGGAGTCGCTGTTCACGTTGAAGATGCGGTCGGCGCCGCCTTCGGCCGTCGAGCTCTTGTAATCGCCGGCGGTGCCGCTGGTGTTGACGGTCGCGCCGGGCGGAGGCGCCTGGGCGAACCCGAGCACGGTCATCGCGCACCAACCGAAGCAGCAAAGGAAAGTGTGACGCATGGCGGAAAGGTTCAGAAACGTTCGAGGGCTTCCACGACCAGGAGGTCGCGGGTGACGCGCAGCTTGCACTTGAAGCGCTGGCCGACCTCGAAGGAATCGGCGGAGCCGGCGGGGACGAAGACGGGGATACGGCCGGCGGGCCGGGTCGGATCCTTTTCGATCGGCTTCACGGCGAGCACGCGGCCGCGGCCTTCGACGAAGGCGAGCTGCTGCTCGACCTGGCAGTCGAGGCGGTAGGTGTTCCCCTGGAGCGTGGCCCAATCCTTGCGGTAGGCCTCGACCGAGAAAGGGGTGAGGTCGGCGAACTTGCCGCCGCCGCCCATGCGCGGGGCGACGATGACGACGAGGATCAGGATCACGACGACCGGGATGCCGAGGGCGAAGAAGAGGGGGTTGATCTTGGACATGAAAATGGGCGGGGCTGACCTTTCGGAAAGCCTACCCCCTCTTTCGCATTTGTTCCAGCGATTTCCCTTATAAGCGGAAACGCACGGCCGAATGGGCCTAGGGTGATCAGCCCAGGCGTCAGTTCCAGCGCTTCTGCTGGCAGCCGTACACGACGAGGCAGAAACCGACCAGCCCCTGGATCAGGAGCACGGCCAGCCCTTCGGTCGTGCTGGCCACATAGGCGGTCTGGTTAGGCATGCTGGCGGTATAGGCGTCGTAGAGCGGCTGCCCCATCATCGACTTCATGTAGCCGGACCAGCCCCAGTAGGAATTGATGAACGGGCGGCAGACCCAGGTCAGCGCGGCCGGCAAGGCGAGCACCACCCCGGAGAGCGGCAGCTGGAAGCCGACGAGGTAGATGGACAGCAACGAGGACTTCTCCGGCGAGGTCAGCATGGCCGAGAAGCCGAGGCAGACGACCGACATCGAGACGCAGCTGGCGGCGAGGATGGCGACCTGGTCCGCCCAAGGACCAGGGAAGTTGCAGATCAGCTTCACGAAAAAGCACATCCAGACCCCCTGGAAGATCGCCACGAGCGAGACGAAGACGATCTTGGAGAACGCATAGGCCCAGGGACGCAGGCCGGTCATGCGCTCCTTCTCGTAAAGGATGCGCTCGGCGGAGATCTCACGGCCGCCGTTGTTGGCCCCCATGAGCGTGAGCAGGATGACCTGGAACATCACCAAGCCCGCGGCGAGGCCGGCGAGCTGGGCGTTCGACATCTGCACCCTCAGCGCCTGCTGCACTTCCTCCATGGAAGCGATGTTGCGGTCCAACGGGATCTTATGGACGTCCCAGACGCCATCGAGGTTGAAGATGATGACGAGCAGCGGGAAACCGAAGGTGATCGCGAGCGTCAGACCGAGGTAGCCGGTGTCGCGGAAGAACAGCTTGAGACGGCGCGACAGGAGCGTCGTGAACTGCGAGACGCCGCCCGGCACCGTGGGTTCGGCGAGCGGCTCGACCTCGGCCGGCGCGCCGACCTTGGCGACGGCGACCTCATACGAGTCCTGATGCTCGGCCTGGTAGATGGCCCAGCGGTCGCGCCACGTCGCAAGGTCCGAGGCGTTCAGCACCTCATAAAGACGCAGGCCGTCGGGGATGCCGAAGTAGCCCAGGAGTTCGTCGGGCGAGCCCTGGAAGACCACGTCGCCCTGGTAGACGACCGTGACCCAGTCGAACTGGTTCAGCTTGCCGAGATTATGGATGATGCAGACGAAGCTCTTGTGGTTCGTCTCCGCGAGGTTGCGCAGCAGCGCGAGGATCTGATCTTCGGACTGCGGGTCGAGGCCGGACGTGACCTCGTCGCAGACCATGCAGGGCGGGTCGAGGGTGAGCTCGAGGCCGAGCGAAAGACGGCGCAGCTGGCCGCCGGAGAGGGCCGAGACGCGCTTGTCGCGATGCGGCGACATGCCGGTCACGCCGAGGACGGATTCGAGGCGGCGGGCGCGCTCGTCGGCGTCCGGCACTGCGAGCTGAAGCGCGTACTCCAAGGATTCGGCCACGCTGAGCTGCGCCTGGGCGGCCGTGAACTGGGGCGCGAAACCGACCTTGCCGACCAGGTCTTCGGTGCAGGTGATCCGCTGGCCGGCCAGGGAGGCTTCGCCGGTCGAGGGCAAGATGCCCAGGATCGCCTTCATCAAGGTCGTCTTGCCGCAGCCCGAGGGTCCGATGACGGCGTTGAGACCTCGGGGGAGGAAGCGCGCGTTGGCTCCGTCGAGGATGATAGGGCCGTTGGCACCCGCCTGCACGGTGAGATTCTGGCAGCTCAGCATCGGTTGTAATCTTGCTTCGGCACCCCTGTGGGTAAAGGATTAACGCCATGAACCCCAAAGCCCTCGCCGCCGCCCTGCTCGCGACCGCCGCCCTCGCCCCCCAGGCCGACGCCTTCCAGATGACCAAGAAGGCCATCCGCAACCAAGGCATCTTCGGCATCAAGGTGAACAACACCGACATGGCCTTCTACGGCCGCGCCGACTCCATCCTGTCGATCTCCTTCCAGGAGTACACCACCGGCTCGTTCATCGTCGCCGAGGTCGTCGTCGACATGAAGGACTCCAACCAGCAGCTCCGCATCTACAACGCCCGCCCCCCGGGCACGGCCGACGTCGCCAACCGCGCCAATCGCGCCAGTTCCGCCAACTCCCAGAATCGCGGCCTCGACCCGAACGACGCCAGCAAGCTGCCGATCCCCGGACCGCTCGCGGCGCTCGAGACCAAGGTCAACAACGTCGTCAGCAACAGCACCGGAGACATCGTCGTGAAGACCTACCCGACGACCACGCACGCCAAGACCGTCGAGATGGTCGTCACGACGAAGGCCGAGCTCCAGCAGCTCTACTCGAAGATGATCACCCTCTACACCGGCTTCGAAGTGGAAGCCGTCGACGGCGCCTCGGTCGAGGGCTCGAACGGCGCCGCCGCTTCCGCCGCGGCCTCCGGCAACACCGCCGCCAAGATCAAGATCAACCAGATCGGCGGGGTCCTGTTCACGCTCGAATAAGCGGCCATCCCCCGGCCGACCCCTGTTTCCAAGGGTCCGAGCCCTACCCTTCTCCTTTCGGGCAAGTCCGGCTTGACCGTTCCCGAGGGCTTCGCTTGTGTCCGCCCTTACTCCCATGGCCTCCCTACCTGTCAATCGCATCAAGAAGAAGAACATCATGAGCTACAATGGTGAGCTCTGCATCGTTCTCGAGTGCCTCGTCCGCACCCCCCCGAACAACGCCTCCTACGTCCAGATGATTCTCCTACGAAGCCGACGGCAGCTACGTCTTCGCCGATACCAACACCAACGAGGAGTACTACATCTCGGCCGCCACCCTCGCGGACTCCAAGGAGTTCCTGATCTCGGGCACGTCCTACATGGTCCTCTTCGTGGAAGACAAGCCGGTCACCGTCGACCTCCCCCCCTCCGTCACCGTCGAAGTCCTGGAAGCCCCGCCCGCCGTCAAGGGCGACACCGCCGGCAACGTCCAGAAGACGGTCACCTGCGAGAACGGCCTCCAGGTCAACGTCCCGCTCTTCATCAAGCAGGGCGAGAAGATCAAGGTCAGAACCGAGAATAAGGAATACCTCGGTCGCGCTTAAGCCGCCCTTACCGGCGACGCGACGAACCCCGGCCTGCCGGGGTTCTTTTTTTGGGCAGAAGGAGCGTAGACCCGCAGGGATTCGAACCCCGACAAAGTGAACCAAAATCACTTGTGCTACCGTTACACCACGGGTCTGCGCACCCCGACTGAACATCGGTTCGCGGGTCGGAGTCAAGCGAGACCAAGGCGGGGTTGACGCTGGGGTTTGTTGGGCTCATTTCCCCTGTATGCCCGCCTCCAACGCCAAGAAGCCGAAGTACCGCCGTATCGTGCTGAAGATCAGCGGCGAAGCCCTGCGCAACGACGTCACCGGCGAATCCATCGACCGCGACGTCCTCGACCGCCTCGCCGAAGAGCTCCGCTCGATCCAGAAGGTCGGGACCCAGGTCGCGGTCGTCGTCGGCGGCGGCAACATCTTCCGCGGCCTCGCCGGCGCGCGCGCCAACGGCACCG
>RGES01000230.1 GCA_009917805.1 Verrucomicrobiota bacterium | reverse complement strand
ACCGTGGGCCTCGAGCCGCTGGTCGAGAAGGCCGTCCGCTGGACCGCCCGTACGAAAGGTCCGACCGTGGAACTGTGGAAGCGCCTCGAGGCCATGGAGGTGGACAAGCTTTGGTTGCCCGGGGCGATCGTGGATTGGAAGACCGGCCAGCCGACCGGGCAGCCGATCAAGGACGCCAAGAGCAAGCACACGCACTGCAGCCAGTTCGTGGCCGCGGTCGCGGATCGCCTGGCCGTCCCGTTGCTCCGTCCGCCCGAGCACGGCGTCGTCGGCCTGGCCAACGCGCAGTTCGACTGGCTGGCCTCGGATGCGGCCAGGAAAACCGGCTGGGTGGCCTTGAAGGATGGAGCGGCGGCGCAGGCGGCGGCGAACGACGGGCGCCTCGTGCTCGCGTCGTTGAAGAATCCGGAGGCGACCCGCCCCGGCCACATCGCCATCGTCCGTCCCGGCGCGAAGGACGCCGACCTGCTGGCCAAGGAAGGCCCCGACGTCATGCAGGCCGGCGGCACGAACGCGCTGCGCACCACGCTGCGCCAGGGCTTCGGCAACCATAAGAAGGAATACGACCAGATCGCCTTCTATGCGCACGTCGTCGACCTGACGCCGGCCAGGTAGTTCACTTCTGCTTGGCGCCGGCCTTCTTGCCGGCCTTCGGCTCTTCGCCCCAGTTGTTGCGGGCGGGGCCGGTCCAAGGGTCGACGAAGCTCGTGGCGGCCCAGTCGTTCCACTGCTGGATCAGCAGGCCGGCGACGGCCTTGTTGACGCCGATGAGGTCGTGCTGTTCGGTGCGGTCTTCGTCGAGGTTGTAGAGTTCCCAGGCGCCTTTGAGTTTCATCACCGCTTTCCAGGGGCCGCTGCGGACGGCGCGGTTGCCTTCGTGCTCCCAGAAGATCGGCTTCACGCGGTGGAGGGGCTGGCCGAGCAGGGCGGGGCGGAGGCTGAGGCCTTCCATCGGCAGGATGCGATGGTTCTCGAAGGTGGCCGGATAGGTCGCGCCGGAGAGATCGACGGCCGTCGCCATCACGTCGATCAGATGGCCCGGTTGCTTCTCCAGCTTGCCGTTGCGTTCGGCAGGGATGCCTTGGGGCCAGTGGGCGATGAGCGGCGAGCTGATGCCGCCTTCGTGCGTGAAGTGCTTGTAGCGGCGGAACGGCGTGTTGTTGAGCGTCGCCCAGCTCATGCCGAGGAACACGTTCGAATCCGCCGAGCCGATCTCGCCGCCTTGGGTGATGCCGCGCGGGCCGCCCTCGGCGTTGCCACCGTTGTCGCTGAGGAAGAGGATGAGCGTGTCCTCGAGCATTCCGCGTTCCTTGAGTCCGGCGACCATGCGTCCCACGCTCTGGTCGACGCAATCGAGCATCGCGGCGTAGGTCGCCATCATGTGGTCGAAGCGGTCCTGTTCTTCGGGCGTGAGCGCATCCCAGGCCGCGACTTCTTCGGGGCGGGGCGAGAGCGGCCACTTCGGGTCGACCAGGCCGAGTTCGATCTGCTTGGCGTGGCGGGCTTCCCGGAGCTTGTCCCAGCCCGCCTTGTATTTGCCGCGGTATTTCGCGATCACCTCGGCGGGGGCTTTCAGCGGGAAATGCGGCGCGCCGTGGGCGAAGTAGAGGAAGAACGGTTTCTGCCGCTGCTTGGCGTCATCGACGAATTTCAGGGCCCAGTCCGTGAACATGAAGGTGGAATACCATTCGCCCGTCCCGAGGACCGGGGACTCCGCCGGCGTCTCCTTGCCGTCGAGGTAGACGAATTCCGTGCCCGGCTTGTGCTTCTCGTGCGGGAAGTACAGTTCGCCGAAACGCGTCGTCGCCGAGCGTTGGAAGCCCTTGTTCCAGGGTGTCGTGCCGGCCTGCTGGCCGAGGTGCCACTTGCCGACCATCGACGTATGGTAGCCGGCGGAGCCCAGGACCTGGGCGATCGTCACCGCGCGATCATTCAATCGCCCGTGCGTGCCGAGCGATTCGGGCAGACGCAGCCCGTCGAGGTGGCCCATGCCTGCTTGGTGCGGGTAGAGTCCGGTCAGGAGCGAGGCGCGGGTCGTGCTGCAGCGGGCCGTGTTATAGAACTGCGTGAACCGGACGGTCGCGGGACTGGGCAACCTCAGGCTTGCTTCAGCGGACCGTCGCCTGGCAGACCATCTCGAGGATGCGCGGGATGCTATACGTCTCGTAAGAGCCGTTCTTCGGCGGCGTCGGCGGATTCGTGTGCGTGCCGAAATCGTCAGGCGGCTGCGGGATGCGGGTGAGGTCGGGGTTCCACTGGCCGTCCTTGCCGCCCATCTTGTAGATCACGAGGTCGAGCGAAGGCACGATGTAGAGGCAGAAGCCGCCGGCGCCGGTCTTGTAGAAGGCGTCGCGGGGGGCGCCGAGGATCTGGCCGGCCTGGTTATGTTCGAACTGCAGGCTGAAGGGAAAGTGCGGGTTGTAGGGCAGGGTCTGCTGGCAGAGCTTGATGTAGTCGGCTGGGATGAGTTGCTGGTCTTTCCAGCGGCCGCCTTGGGCGAGGCAGTAGCCGAAGCGGGCGGCGTCGGTGGCGCGGAGGGCGATGGAGCCGGCGCCATTGGCGTGGGCCATCGTCACGTCTCCGCGGTAGAGGCAATAGCCCCACGGACCCCAGCCCATCGGCTGGCCGAATTTCTCGTCAATGTAGGCCGGCAGTTCCTTGCCCGTCACGCGGCGCAGGACCATCGAGGCGATGTGCGGGGCCGGCGAGGAATAGGAGTAGCCTTCGCCGGGCGCGGTCCAGAGGGGCACGCGGAGCGAGGAGCCGTCGACGTCGCGGATGTCCTGGCCTTTGGAGGCCTTGAGCGGCTGGGCCGTGCCTTTGACGACCGCGGAAGGCGTGGCGCCTTCGCCGTTATGGCCTGAAGTCATGCAGAGCAGGTGGCCGAGGCGGATGTCGGCTTCGCGCGG
>RGES01000229.1 GCA_009917805.1 Verrucomicrobiota bacterium | reverse complement strand
CGAACTGGACGTCCTGCTGATCGACCTCCCCCCGGGCACGGGCGATGCCCAGCTCTCCATCGCCCAGTCGATGGCCCTCAGCGGCGCGATCATCGTGACCACCCCGCAGACGGCGGCGGTCTCGGTCGCCCTCCGCGGCGCGGCGATGTTCGAGAAGGTCGGCGTCCCGATCCTCGGCGTGGCCGAGAACATGAGTTTCCTGGAAGGGGCCGACGGCTCCCGCCAATACCTCTTCGGCCAAGGCGGCGGCCTGAAGGTCGCCACGGCCCTCCAGACGGTCCTCCTGGGCGAAGTCCCCCTTGACCAGACCATCCGCCAGGGCGGCGACCACGGCATCCCGGTCGTCATCAGCCATCCGGACAGCAATCCGGCCCGCGTCTTCCGCTCCGTCGGCCTCACGGTGCTCCAAGGCCTCGAAAAACAGGCGTAACCTGCCCGTCGCCTACGGCTTGCAAGTTCGTCATATTTTCCTCAATCTCGGGACCAAGAATGAGCGACGTGCATCAGGAGCCGAAGACCGACGCCGATCTGGCGTCCCGTTCTTCCCTCTATGCCGAGTTCCTGGCCGAGCGCGAAGAGATCCTTCGCCACAAGTGGATCGAGTCCGAGAAGGCCGGCCGCGACATCGGCTTCGAACGCGCGCTGATCGACTGGACCCGCCACCACCGGGCCCGCTGGCGCGAGCTGCGCCGCACCGGTCGCGCGGCCTGAGGCCCCGCGACCCCGCCAAACGGAAGGGCCGGCGCGCATCGCTGCGGCCGGCCCTTCTGGCGTGAGGCGGAAAGGAGCTTAGCCCTTGATCTCCTTATGCAGCGTGTGACGGCGCATGGAGGGGTTGTACTTCTTCAGCTCCACCTTCTCCTGGGAAAGCTTCTTGTTACGGGTGGTCATGTAACGGGAAGGGCGCTTGCCCTCCTTGCGGGCTTCGGTGCATTCAATGATAACGATTTCGCGAGCCATGGTTTTTGTCGGTTGGAAGGTTGAGGTTTGGGAACGGCCTCGGCCGGAGCAAGCCCGAAAAAGAGCCGGGCGGCCTTTTGGGCCGCCCGGTTCGTTCCGAAGGTGGGGTCAATCAGCCCCAGAGACGCTTCTTATGGCGATTTTCCTTCGAGCGCTTGCGGCGCTTGTGCTTGTTCATCTTCAGACGACGCTTCTTCTTGAGGCTTCCCATGGGTGATAGTGACTCGCAACTTGGCGACCCCTCGGCCGACAGTAAAGCCGAAACTAACCCGAAATAACGGTCTCTTCGACCCAGGCGGCCGGCCCCCAGGCCCTGCGGAGGTCTTCCCGCAAGCGGGCGTGGTCGAAACCGTCCGAGACGAAGGCGAAACAGGCGCTCCCGCTGCCGGTCATCTGCCAGTCTGCCCCGCTGGTTCGATGGAAGGATGCCAAGCCGACCGGCAAGGCGAGGTACTTGGCGAAGACCGGGGCGGCCAGATCGTTGCCCAAATCGGAGGGGTCGGCGGCCGGACGGGCGATCCAACCGGCGAGCTCGGCTTCGGCCTGGGCCGCAGGACGGTAGCGGCCGGCCTTGGCCAGCAGGCCATAGGCCTCCGGCGTCGGCACGCCGAACGGCGGCTTCACGAGCACGACCTTACGCCCGGCCAACGCCGCGCGGGCCGCGGCGGGCAGGATCTCAAGCCGCTCTCCCCTGCCCCGCATCACCGCGGACTGGCCGCGCACGAAGAACGCGCAATCGGAACCGACCTCGGCGGCGAGCGCTTCGAGGGCTTCGACGCCCAGCGGAGCCCCGGACGCCTGGTCGAGCAGACGCAACGTGGCGGCGGCGTCGGAACTGCCTCCGCCGAGGCCGGCGCCATGAGGCACCTTCTTGCTGAGATGGAAATGTCCGGTCGGCGCGGCCGGACGACGGCGCGCGTAGGCGGCGGCGGCCTTGAGCACGAGGTTCGTGCCGTCGACGGGCAAGGACGCGTCGTCGCAGGTCAGCCCGAGCGGGCGGCCGACCTCGAGCGTCAGCGTGGGCGAGCGCGACCGGGACCACGAGGCTGACGAGCTCATGGAAGCCGTCCGCACGCCGGCCGGTGATGGCCAGCGAGAGATTCAGTTTCGCATGGGCGGCTGCGACGAGCACATGGCCAAGATGCTCCGACCCGCCCGCGGAGGCGAGGCGAATCAACGCCTCAGGCCCGCGGATGCGACTTGCGATGCACCTCGCGCAGCTTGGCGACGCTGAGGTGCGTGTAGATCTGCGTGGTCGAAAGCGAGGCGTGGCCGAGCTGTTCCTGGACGAGGCGGAGATCCGCGCCGTTGGAGAGCAGGTGCGTCGCGCAGGCGTGGCGCAGCTTGTGCGGCGTGAGGTCGGCGGGCAGGCCCGCGAGCGCGAGCTTGCGCTTCAGCATGAGCTGCACGGCGCGCGGGTGCAGGCGGCCGCCGCGGGCGGCGAGCAGCAACGGCTCCCCGCGGGCCGGCACGCCGCGCAGCGCGAGGTAATCCTTCACGGCCTTGACGGCGCTGTCGCCGACGGGCACGACGCGCTCCTTCGAGCCCTTGCCCAGCAGCTTCACGAGGCCGGTGCCGAGGTCGAGGTCGCCGCCGTCGATGCCGCAGAGCTCGGACACGCGGAGCCCGCCGCCGTAAAGCAGCTCGAGGATCGCCATGTCGCGCGCGGTTTCCTGCGGGTCGCCCTTCGCGGAGTCCTCCGCGGCGTCCATGAGGGAATCGGTCTGCGCCTCGGTCAGGAACTTCGGGAGAGACTTCGGCAGCTTCGGCAGGACGAGGCCGGCCGCCGGCGTGGTGGTGATGCCGCCACGCTCCCGCAGGTCGGCCAGGAAGGCGCGCAGCGCCGAGACCTGGTTATGGACCGAACGTCGGTTATGCGTCCCCTGCCGCTCGATCACGAAGTCGCGGAGGTTGCGCGCGGTCAGCTTCGACCAATCGCCGTCCCAGCCG
>RGES01000228.1 GCA_009917805.1 Verrucomicrobiota bacterium | reverse complement strand
GCGCTTGCCCCAGACGATCTTCCAATCGCCGAGACGGTAGCCGCGCGCGCCTTCATGGGCGGTCGGGATACCGCGCTCGGGCATCGCCTCGCCCCGGAGGGCTGGCAGCAAGGAGACGCCGGACGAAGGCCGGATCGGCTTCCCCGCCCTCTCGGCCGGATAGGATACGCGGGCCGCGGCCGCGATGGTCGGCAGGAAATCCATCACGTGCGCCGGCGCACGAAGCCAGTTCGTGGCCGGTTCCAGGCCGGCAGGCCAGGAGACGATCAAGGGCGAACTGATGCCGCCCTCGTTGCAAAAGTGCTTATATAGATTGAGCGGCGTATTGCCGAGGTTCGCCCAGGCGGAACCGTATGAAGAATGCGTGCCGGCCTGACCCATGCCCGCCAAGGCCTCGCCGACATGCAGGTCCGTGCGCCCCGCGCGCGAGACGCCGTCGAAGCCGAACGGGCCCCACTCGTAGCAGGCGCCGTTGTCGGAGGTGAAGAAGATCAGGGTGTTCGCGAGCTCGCCGTTCCGCTCGAGGTCGGCGAGGAGCCGGCCCACGCCCTGGTCGATGCGCTCGACCATCGCGGCGAAGGTGGCCATGCGGCGCGCGAGGTCCTCGCGGCGCTCGGCCGGCAGGCTGTCCCAGGCGGGATTAGGCTGGCCGGAATAACCGTTGGCGATGGCGCCGTTTGCTTCGACGGGCACGAGCGAGAGCGGCGGCAAGACGGCGTCCGCGGCGACGAGCCCGAGCGTCTTCATCCGTGCGAAGCGCTCGGCGCGCAGGACGTCCCAGCCCCGGCGATAGGTGGCCATGTGGCGGTCGATCGCCTCCTTGGGCGCCTGCACCGGGAAGTGCGGCGAGGAATGCGCGAGGTAAAGGAACCAAGGCTTGTCCTTGGTCACGCGTGCCTGACGGAGGAATTCCAAGGCATAGTCGGTGAAGACGTCGGTGGCGTAGAACTTGCCCGGCGCGACCGTGAGCTCGGCCGGCGTGCCGGCGGGCAGGCGCGCGTAGAGCTCCGGATTCCATTGGTCGTTCGAATGCGCCTGCAGGCTCTTGAAGCCGTAATAGGCGTCGAAGCCGCGCTGGATCGGCCCGGGCGAACCCATGTGCCACTTGCCGACCATCCACGTGCTGTAGCCGGCTTGCTTCAGCAGCTCCGGGATCGTGATGTTGTCGTCAAGGAGGTGGCCGGTGTAAGCGGGCCCGCGCTTGGGCGCAGGCTTGGCGGTGACGAAGTCGCCGATGCCGGCCTCGTGCGGATGGAGGCCGGTGATGAGCGAGGCGCGCGTGGGGCAGCAGCGCGCGGAGTTGGTGCACTTCTCGAAACGGGCGCCCGACCGCGCGAGGCGATCAAGGTGGGGCGTGGGAATCTCGCCGCCGTAGCAACCGAGGTCGGAATAGCCGAGGTCGTCGGCGAGGATGAGGAGGACGTTCGGACGCCGACCCTCGGCGGCCGCGAGCCAGGCGGCGCCGAACAGCAAGACCGCGGACGCCCAGGCCTTCATCGCGGCGCGAGGAGCTGCAGGCGCTTGCTGCGGTGGTCCGGGTATTCCTTCAGGAGCGACTCGTACCGTTCGTCGCCGGTGGCGATGGCCGCCGCGCGCAGGACGGGAAGCACGTCATCGTCGTTGCTCTCGTGGATCTGCTGCATGGTCCAAGGCTTGGGGTTCTTGCCGAGATAAGGCGCGAGGAATTCAAGGGCGGCGATGAGCGAACGGCCGTCGGCGGAGCGATGCTTCCAGAGATCGACGCCGGCATGCTCGCCCAGCCCGGCGAGGGCGGACAGGGCCCGGAGGTTGAAGCAAGAGTAGCTGAACGAGGCCGTGCGGGACAGCTCGAGCGGCTGCTTGCCGTCCGGCTGGATCTGCACCCCGATGCGACGCGTGGCCGCCTCGGCGCAGATCTCCTGGGCCTTGTCCTTGCGGCCGAGCACGAGCGCCCACTTGGCCGCCTGCACGTCGTACCAAGTGCCGTGGTTGTTCTTGGCGGCGTGCTCGTCCTGGCCGTTCTTGCTCGTGGTCAGCCATTCGAAATAGGTCGCGCCCCAGGCGAGCAAGGCCTGCTGGTCCGCGGCGGACCAATGCTTCGAGCCGGCCAGCAAGATCGCGGCGTCGGCGGCGTCGGCCAGCCCGCGGGCCTCGAGGATGCCGGTACCGCGGCCGTCGTTCACGCCGGGGACGGCCTGGGCGAAGCGGAAATGCGGCGTCATCTTCGTCGCCGGATCGAGGAACCACGTCCGCAGGATCTTGGCGGCATGTTCGGCGTACTTCTCGTCGCCGCTGAAATAATAACCGAGCGCCAGGGTCTCGACCGACGCGCCGACCAGACGCGCGCGCAGGGTGTCGTTGGCGGCTTCGTCGCGCGACTCGGGGTTCACCTTGCCGTCCTTGCGCTGGTAAGGGAGACCGTCCTTGGTGGCCGGATCAGGCCAGTAGTAGGGCGCGATGCTCATGTAGTCATGCTTGTCGCCGCTCGGCGGCACCTTGGTCTTCTGCATCACCGATGGAGGGATCACGGCCAAGGCCTTGTCCGCGTCGCCGAGCAGCTTCCTGAGGGCCTTCGCGACAGACTCGTCGCTGGCGGCGGCCTTCGCTTTTTCCAAGGCGCCCGGTCGGGCTCCGTAGAAAGGTCGGGCCGGTTCGGCCGCGCCGAGCGCGGTCGCGACGAGCAGGAGGAAGAGGCGACGGATCATGGAGTCGTGACGCTGAGGCCGGAGATCATGCCCTGCAAGGCGATGAGTTTACCGTAGAGCCCCACGGGCTTGCCGTTGTCGTGCCCGATGCAGTAGTCCTCGGCGGGCTGACGCGGCAGCAAGCCCTTGGCCTTGCCGCCCACGGCTTCCTGACCGACGACGAGCTTCATCGTCCCGTCGGCGGCGAGGCTGGCGGTCGCCGTGAACGACCCTTTGACCTCGGCGG
>RGES01000227.1 GCA_009917805.1 Verrucomicrobiota bacterium | reverse complement strand
TGGCCGAACGCGTCGGTGCTGGAGGTGTCGGCGCCGAGGTAGTTGCCGGCTTCGTCCTGGACGCCTTCGGAGACGACCACGAAGCAGTGACCGCTGGACTTGAGGACTTCCTCGACGCGGCGGATGAAGTTGTCGGCGTTGAAGGGGACTTCGGGCAGCAGCACGATGTGCGGGGCGCTGCAGGAGTAGTGCGTGTTGCGGACCTGCTTGTCGTCGGACTTGTCGCGGCGGTGGGCGAGCACGGAGGAGGCGGCGAGCCAGCCGGCGTTGCGGCCCATGACCTCGAGGATGGAGACGAAGTCGTTCTGGCCCATGGCGGCGTTGTCCAGGGACATCTCGCGCACGGTGAGGGCGATGTGCTTGGCGACGGAGCCGAAGCCCGGGCTGTGGTCGGTCAGCGGGAGGTCGTTGTCGATGGTCTTGGGCACGCCGATGACGCGGAGCTCGTAGCCGCGCTCCTTGGCGAGGGCGTCGATCTTGGCGGCGGTGTCCTGGGAATCGTTGCCGCCGATGTAGTGGAAGTAACGGATGTTGTGGGCTTCGAAGACCTGGAGGATCCGGTCGAAGTCCTCGGCCTTCTTGACCTTGTAGCGGCAGGTGCCGAGGGCGGCGCCCGGGGTGTGGTGCAGGGCGCGGAGGGTCTGCTGGGACTCGGCGGCGAGGTCGACCAGGTTCTCGTTCAGGACCCCCTGGATGCCGTTCAGGGCGCCGTAGATTTCCGGGATGTCGTCCTCATGGTTGAGGGCTTCGGCGATGACTCCGGCGAGGCTGGCGTTGATGACGGGCGTGGGACCGCCGCTTTGCGCGACGAGAAGATTGCCTTGTAGGGAGGACATGGGAGGGAACAGGTTGAAAAGTGGGTTGTGGGAAGCCCCCCGCCCCTTGGCAACACGGAAAACCCTCCCCTGCCCGCGCCCCCCTGATAAGGCCTACAAAATGCGTCCGGCTTTGACCTGGGCCGACTCGGGCACCTTCCGGGACCAGGCGGCGGCCTGCTTCACGAAGGTGTCCACCTGGGCGCCCGCGGAACCGGTCAGTTCGCCGGCCTTGGTGACGGCGTCGAGCAGGACCGACTTCGGGAGACGCAGGCGGCTGTCGGCGGCGAGGCGGTCGACGAGGTCGTTACGCTCGATCTTGCCGGTGCGGAGCTCCTTGGCGACGGCGACGGCGTGCTCCTTGATGGCCTCGTGGGCCTCCTCGCGGCCGGCGCCGGCCTTGACGGCTTCCATGAGGAAGGTCGTGGTGAGCAGGAACGGCAGGTAGTGGCGCGACTCGCGGTCGATGACCGGGCGGTTGACTTCCATCTGGCCGAGCACGGTGAGGAAAGCCTCGAAGAGGCCGTCGATGGCGAGGAAAGCGTCGGGCAGGAGCACGCGACGGACGACGGAGCAGGAGACGTCGCCTTCGTTCCACTGCTCGCCGGAGAGCGAGGCGGCCATGGCGAGGTGGCCGCGCAGGATCACGTGGAAGCCGTTGATGCGCTCGCAGGTGCGGGCGTTCATCTTGTGCGGCATCGCGGACGAACCGACCTGCCCCGGCAGGAAGCCTTCGCTGGCGAGCTCATGGCCGGCCATCAGGCGGAGCGTCTTCGCGAAGGACGACGGACCGGACGCGGCGGAAAGCAGCGCGGCCACGACTTCCATGTCCATCGAGCGCGGGTAGACCTGGCCGACGGCGCCGAGGGAGTGCGGGATGCCGAGGTGCGCGAGCACGCGGCCTTCGAGCTGGGAGACCTTGGCGATGTCGCCGGAGAAGAGCGTGAGCTGGTCGAGCTGCGTGCCGACCGCGCCCTTGAGGCCGCGGGCGGCGAAGGCGGCGAGCGCGGCGTCGACCTGCGCGAGGCCGCGGAGGCATTCCTCGCCGAACATCGCCCAGCGCTTGCCGACGGTGGTCGGCTGCGCGGCGACGTTGTGCGTGCGGGCGGCGATGAGGACGTCGCGGTCGGCCTGCGCGCGACGGGCGAGCGCGGCGAGCGCGGCCACGCCCTTGGCGCGGACGAGCTGGAGCGAGCGGAAGACCTGCAGCTGCTCGACCGATTCGGTCAGGTCGCGGCTGGTCAGGCCCTTGTGGACATGCTGGTGGCCGGCGAGGGCGCAGAACTCGTCGATGCGCGCCTTGACGTCGTGGCGGGTCTCTTCTTCGCGGCGGCGGATGGAGTCGAAGTCCACCTGATCCTTGACCTTCTCGTAGGCGGCGAGGGCTCCGGCGGGGATGTCGAGGCCGAGGTCGCGCTGGGCCTTCATCACGGCGATCCAATATTCGCGCTCGAGGACCACGCGGCCGCGGGTGGACCAGACGGCCTTCATCGCCGGGGAGGCGTAGCGATCGGCGAGGACATTAGGGACGTTGTCGGATTCCATCGGTTTGAAAGGGATTTATATCAGGCGGAACGCTTCACGGCAAGCGCTCGGAGGAACAGCGCGCGGACGGAGGACTCGTCCTCGCCGCGGTTGGAGGCGTCGAAGCAGTCGGCGCAGGCGAGCTGGAGGTCGACGAGTTCGGCCAAGGTGTAGCGGGCGGCGGCGGGCGCGACCTTGTTGCTCACGTACCAGGCGTTCTGCGAGAAGAGGTTGGCCGAGGATTTCGCCGCCGACCCGAAGGTCGGGCCGTGGCGGGCGCTGGCGGCCTTGAACTGAGCCTCGGGCAGGCCGGCTTCGGTCAGGCGGAAGTCTCCGGAATCGGCAAGGCAGCGGATCTGGATCAGCAGGCGCAGGCGGTTCTGCAGGACGATCAGGAGCGGACGGCTGGAGTCCTCGTTGAAGAAATAGCGGTCGAGCGATTCCAGGCCCCACTTCAGGTCGCGGGCGGCGAGCGCCTCGATGGGCTCGAAGAACTCGCCTTCGCCGAAGGTGGGCACGATCAGGTGGACGTCGGCTTCCTTGACGGTGCCGCCGGGGCCGACGTAGGTCGCGAGCTTCTCGCATTCGCC
>RGES01000226.1 GCA_009917805.1 Verrucomicrobiota bacterium | reverse complement strand
CTGCGTGTCGGTTATGCCCTCTGTCCGCCCGGCGTCGCCGAGATCCTGCATCGCGTCCGTGATAGCTATAACGTCGACCGTCTCGCGCAGGTCGCCGCCGCCGCCGCCCTTGATGACCGCGAATGGTTGGACGTCACCGTCGCCCAGGTGCGCGCCACGCGCGAACGTCTGGCCGCCGCATTGCGCAAGCTCGGCTGGCAGGTGAATCCCGCCGCCGGCAACTTCGTGCTCGCCGCGCCGGTATCGTCGACGCGCGCCGCCTCCGTCGAGACTTCCGCGCACTGCTTCGAGTTCCTGCGCGCCCGCAAGATCCTCGTCCGCCGCTTCCCCAACCATCGCCTCACCGAGAAGTCCTTGCGCATCTCGGTCGGCACGGAGCAGGAAACCGACGCATTCCTGCAGGCCGCGGCGGCTTGGATGGAAGGGTGAGGTTGACAATCCCGCCTTCCGCGGGGATTTCTGGGGTATGAGCGCAGTCGTTCGCAAAGCCAGCCTCCGACGGGATACCGCCGAGACCAAGATCGCCCTCGAGGTGAACCTGGACGGCACCGGCACGTCGGAAATCGCCACCGGGGTCGCTTTCTTCGACCACATGCTGACGCTGTTCTCCCGCCACTCGCTCGTCGACCTCAAGGTCAAGGCGGCCGGCGACACCGACGTCGACTACCACCACACCGTGGAAGACGTGGGCATCGTCCTCGGCCAGGCCATCAAGGAAGCGCTCGGCGACAAGGCCGGCATCCGCCGCTACGGTTTCTTCATCCTCCCGATGGACGAGACCCTGGCCCGCTGCGCCGTCGACCTCAGCAACCGTCCGATGATGGTCTATCAGGTCGAGATCACCAACTACATGGTGAAGGACTTCAACATCGCGCTCGTCCGCGAGTTCTTCCAGGGCCTCGCCAATTCGCTCGGTTGCAACCTGCACCTGAAGCTCGAATACGGCGACGAGCCGCACCACATCGCCGAAGCGCTCTTCAAAGCCTTCGCCCGCGCCCTGCGCGAGGCGCTGGAAGTCGATCCGCGCCAGGGTGGTCGCGTGCCGAGCACCAAGGGTACGCTGGCCTGACCGTGGAAGCCTCCGGGTCAGTACGCCGCCCGCGGGTGGCCGTCATCGATTACGGGATGGGCAACCTCCGCAGCGTCAGCCGCGCGATGGTCGCCGCCGGCGCCGATGCGTTCCTGGCCGCCACGCCGGCCGAAGCCGAGAAGGCCGAGCTGGTGGTCTTTCCGGGGCAGGGGGCCATGGCCGACTGCATGGACTGCATCCGTCGGACCGACTTCGAGTCCTTCCTGAAGCAGTGGATCTCGGCCGACCGTCCGTTCCTCGGGGTCTGCATGGGCCTGCAGGTCCTCTTTGAGCGTTCCGAGGAAGCCGATCGCCCCGGTCTGGCGATCTTCCCGGGGGTCGTCCGCCGCTTTCCCTCCCAGCCCGGCCTGCGTATCCCCCATATGGGTTGGAACGAGGCCATCTTCAAGCCGGGCGCCCCTCTGACCCAAGGCCTGCGGGCCGAAGGAGAGCCTTTCTACTTCGTGCATAGCTACCGCGTCGTCGAGACCGACCCCTCCCTGGTCTGGTGCGAGACCGACTATGCCGGTAGGTTCGTGAGCGGCGTCCGTCGGGGCCGGGTCTTCGCGACCCAGTTCCATCCGGAGAAAAGTCAGGTCAAAGGCTTGCAACTCTACCGCAATTTCCTGACTTTGTCCGCCCGCTGAGGCGTGTTTCGACCTCTGGCGGCACCTACCCCGCCATGAGCTCCAAGAACGCCACTCTCAACCTGGACGGCAAAGATATCGTCCTCCCCATCGTCGTCGGCACCGAAGGCGAACGCGGGGTCGACGTCCGCAAGCTGCGCGACGACACCGGCTTCATCACCTTCGATGACGGCTACGCCAACACCGGCGCCTGCGAGTCCAAGGTCACCTTCATCGACGGCGAGAAGGGCATCCTCCGCTACCGCGGCTACGGCATCGAAGAACTCGCCGAGAAATCCAACTTCATCGAGACGGCCTACCTTCTCATCTACGGCGAGCTCCCCACGACCGCCCAGCTGACCGCCTTCAAGGCCCGCATCCTCGACAACTCCCAGATCCACGAAGGCCTGCGCATCGCGCTCAGCGGCTTCCCCGGCAACGCCCATCCGATGGCCGTGTTGTCCGCCACGCTGAACACCCTCGGTTGCTACTATCCGGAACTCGGCACCAACGAGCGTACGCATGACCTGGCCAAGTTCGACGAGACCGCCGCCGTCCTGATCTCCAAGGTCCGCACGCTCGCCGCGCTCGCCCACCGCTCCAAGGAAGGCGAGCCGCCCGTGTACCCGAAGCCGGGTCTCGATTACTGCTCCAACTTCCTGCACCTGCTCTTCTCGCAGCCCAACGCCGATTACGCCGTCCATCCGGAGATCGCCCGCGCGCTCGACCTGATCCTCCTCCTGCACGCCGACCACGAGCAGAACTGCTCCACCTCGACCGTGCGCATGGTCGCCTCCGGCGGCGCCAACCTCTTCCCGTCCGTCTCCGCCGGCGTCTGCGCCCTCTGGGGCCCGCTCCATGGCGGCGCCAACCAGGCCGTCATCGAGATGCTCGAGGAGATCCACGCTTCCGGTGACGACGGCTCGCGCTTCATCGCCGACGCCAAGGACAAGACCAAGAGCGTCCGCCTGATGGGCTTCGGCCACCGCGTGTACAAGAACTACGACCCGCGCGCCAAGATCATCAAGGCCCAGTGCGACAAGGTCCTCAAGGTGCTCGGCATCAACGACCCGCTCCTGGCCATCGCCATGCGCCTCGAGGAAGCCGCGCTCAACGACCCGTACTTCAAGCAGCGCAACCTTTACCCGAACGTCGACTTCTACTCGGGCATCATCCTCAAGGCCATCGGCATCCCGACGGAGATGTTCACCGTCATCTTCGCCATCGGCCGCATGCCCGGCT
>RGES01000225.1 GCA_009917805.1 Verrucomicrobiota bacterium | reverse complement strand
TCGGCACGGTCGCCGACGACGATGACGCTCCGGTTGTTCGGGATGCCTTCGATGGTGGCGGACTTGCCGAAGGACTCGAGTTCCATGGCGGCGACGCGCACGTAGAGCTCGTCGACGGACGCGGCGTCGTAGGCGACGACCTCGGTGCCGCCGATGGAGCGGATGATGGCGTTGATCGAGCTGGTGACCTTGCGCATCGACGTGGCGCGCTTGGGCTTCGGGATGAAGTAGTCGCCGAGGCTGAAGATGGAGACGTAGCCTTCGAGGCGACCGTCCTTGCCGACGACCGGCAGCGCGCGCACGTCGTGCAGGTCGAGGAGCTCGAGCGCGCGGGCGCACGTGTCGTCGACGCTGACCTTGAACGGGTCGCGGTGCATGATGTCCTCGATGCGCGGGATGACGTCGCCCACGAATTCCGGGAGCGAGGCGCCGAAACGGTTCAGGATGGCGTCGATGCGCGCGTTGGAGTTGCCGCAACGGGCGGGCTTGAAACCGGGCTGGCCGGAAGCTTCCTTGAAGGCGGCGTAGGCCAGGGCGGAGCAGATGGCGTCGGCGTCGGGGTTCTTGTGGCCGATGATGTACGTCGGTTGGGCCGAACGGGCCAAGGGAAGGGGAGGAGGGACGGACGACATGACGACGACGCGGAAAAGTGCCCAGCACTCATAGGGGCGTCCGGCAGGGGAGGGAAGATTAATGGGGCGAAGACCGGGATAGCATGGGTGGTAGCGGTGGGCGGTTTGCGGGCAGCGGTTGGGCGATGAACCTAATTGAACCTTTGTGAAACCGGTCGGCATGCATTCTTCGGGTGGGTAGGGGCGCGACAGCGTCGCGACCGTGAAGGTTGTTTCGGGTCTCAGGTCTCGGCCGTCGGGTATCTGGTGCGGGTTTCCGGGTTCAGGTGCAGGTTCGGGAAGGGCTCCTGTCCTCTGTCATCGATTCAGTCCTCAACTCAGCCCTCTCTCTTGCCTCTCTTAGTCTCTTCCTATCCGCCAACCGCAATCCGCAACCACCCGCTTCGCCTCCTTGCCTTTCCCACCCCTAGCCCTAACCCTGCCCCTAGCCCTAGCCCTCGAAGCCAATGTCCTCCCTCTTTTCTCCTCTCAAGGTCGGCGCGCTCACGCTGCCGAACCGCGTCCTGATGGCCCCGCTGACCCGTTGTCGCGCCGAAGGCGCCAACGTCCCGACGGACCTGATGGCCGAATACTACGCCCAGCGCGCCGGCGCCGGCCTGATCATCGCCGAGGCCACCACGGTCTCACCCCGTGGCCATGGCTATCCCAACACCCCGGGCATCTATTCCGACGAGCAGGTCGCCGGCTGGAAGAAGGTGACCTCCGCCGTGCACGCCAAGGGCGGCCGCATCTTCCTGCAGCTCTGGCACGTCGGCCGCATCTCGCACCCGGATTACCAGCCCAACGGCGAACTGCCCGTCGCCCCGTCCGCCATCAAGCCGAAGGGCCAGGTCTGGACCGGCAAGCAGATGGCGGACTACGTCACGCCCCGCGCCCTGCACATCGAGGAGATCCCCGGCATCGTGGCCGAATACGTGCGCGGCGCCCGCCTCGCCAAGGAGGCCGGCTTCGACGGCGTCGAGATCCATAACGCCAACGGCTACCTGCTCGACCAGTTCCTGCGCAGCGGCACCAACACCCGCACCGACGGCTACGGCAACTCCCTCGCCGCCCGCGCTCGCCTGACCCTCGAGGTCGCCAACGCCGTCATCTCCATCTGGGGTTCCGACCGCGTGGGCATCCGCCTTTCGCCCGGCGGCGTGTTCAACGACATGTCCGACGCCAATCCGAAGGAGACCTTCGGTTACGTCCTGCGCGAGCTTTCCAAACTCGAGCTCGCTTACGCCCACGTCACGCGCGTCACCGCCCAGGACATCGCGCACGGCGCCAAGGACGGCGTCGGCCCGAAGGAGCTCCGCAAGGATTTCCAGGGCGTACTCATCACCGCCGGCGGCTTCGACCGCGCGCAGGCCGAGCAGGCCATCGCCGAAGGCTGGGCCGATGCGATCGCCTACGGCGTGCCGTTCCTCGCGAACCCCGACCTTCCTCGTCGCCTGCAGGAAAACCTCGCGCTCAACACGCCCGACGAAAGCACCTTCTACGCCTCCGGCCCGAAGGGGTATACGGATTATCCGACCGCGGCGAAGTAAGCGCTGCGGAGAGGGACCGCAGCGCTCAAGGGGAGACCGGAAACCGGAAATCGTTCTCGGGTCACAGGTCTCGGCTGCAGGTGCGGGTTCGGGGACAGGCTCGGGTGTCGGGCCCGGGACCTGCACCTGAACCCGCACACCCGAACCAGAGTCCCGATGGCCGAGACCTGGGACCTGAAACGTTTTTAAAACCGAGCCAATCCCCCGGTTTCCCTTTGAGTTCTGTCTCTCTGTATCGGGTAGGGCTGGCCATCCTTGGCCGGCCGCGGCCGAGCAGGGATGCTCGGCCCTACCTAAGTAGAAAACAAAAAGGACAGCACGTGGTGCTGTCCCTAACAATATTACCTAGCTCTGTCCCTGCGCTCAGTGTCCCGAATGGGACTGGCGCTCCGCCTCTTCCTTCTTCTTGTCCCACTTGTGGTGGCCGTCGGGAAGGGTGCCGCCGAGTTCGTAGAGCTTGGCCTTGTTGTTGACCATGGCTTCGCGCGAGAGGCCGGTCATCGAATACTGGCTCTGCAGCCAGATGGCTTCTTCCGGGCAGACTTCCTGGCACAGGCCGCAGTAGATGCAGCGCAGCATGTTGATCTCGAATTCCTTCGGCGCCTTCTCGACGTGGGCGTTGGCGGAATCTTCGGCGATCTCGCCCGGGGTGATGCGGATGGCCTTGGGCGGGCAGACGAATTCGCAGAGCTGGCAGGAGACGCACTTCTCGCGGCCGTTCGGATCCATGACCAGCGTGGGCACGCCGCGGTAGTTCTGCGGGATGGCCGGACGTTCGTCCGGATACTGGAG
>RGES01000224.1 GCA_009917805.1 Verrucomicrobiota bacterium | reverse complement strand
GGAACTTCTGGGTGAGCTGGCCGAGGAGCTCGGGCGAATAGGCCGCGGGCGGCTGCTTCACGAGTTCCTGGAAGAGGTTGCGGACGAAGCCGGTCTGGCCGGACAGGCTCTCGGCGGCGTGCGTCGCGACGTCGCGGGCGCCGGTGAGCTTGATGACGCTGCCCTCGGCGGTGGTGTAGTCGGAGACGGCGTTCACGGGCTTCTTGTTGTCGGTGGCGCGCACGCGGCCGACGGCGTCGAAGCGTTCGAAGCTGAAACCGAGGGGGTTGATCGTGACGTGGCACGACTGGCAGGCCGGCTTCGCGGTGAGTTCGGTGACCTTCTCGCGCATGGTGAACGACGGGTCGAACTTGTCGTCCATGAACGCGATCGCCATGGGCGGCGGCTTGAGCATGCGGCCGAGGATGTTGCGCGTCACGAAGACGCCGCGGTGGATCGGCGAGGAGGACTTGGTGTAGGAGAAGGTCGCGAGCACGTATGGGTGCGTGAGCACGCCGGCGCGCTGGTCGGCGTCCATCTTCACCGGCTGGAACCCGGCGCCGGGCTCGATCTTCTGGCCGTAGAACTTCGCGAGGCGATCGTTCATGAGGATGGTGTCGCTCAGGAGCAGCTGGCGGTAGTCGGACTGCTCGGACCACACGATGCTCTCGGCGAAGAGGTCGAGCGAGGTGCGCAGGTCCATCACGACGCCCTGGTCGAAGCCGGGGTATTCCTTCTGGTCCTTGGCGATCTCGGCGCCTTCCTCGACATGCAGCCAATGGTGCAGGAAGTCGCGCAGCTTGGCCTTGGCGCGCGGGTCCTTCATCATGCGCTGCGCCTGCTTGCGCACCTGCGCCTCGCCTTTCAGCTGGCCGGCGGCGGCCGCCTGCAGCAACGGGCCGTCGGGCACGGAATCCCAGAGCGTCAACGCGAGACGGGAGGCGACGGCGTAGTCGTCCTGCGGGCCGATGCCGGGATAGAGGAAGGCGGGGTTCGAGAGCGTGAAGATGAAGGCGCGCTTGGCGGCGACCTCGGGCGCCACGTCGGCGTAGATCTTCTCGAGGTCGGCCTTCTGCTCGGCCGTCAGCGGGCGGCGATAGGCGAGCTGCGCGAAGCGCAGCGAGAACGCCTTGAGCTTCTCGGCGCGGTCCGGCGCGTCGGCCTTGGTGCCGGCGAGGCCGAAGAGGCTCGGGCCGATCATCGCGGAGACCTGCAGCGCGCCCTTGGCGACGGCTTCCGTCCACTCGCGCGAGACCGAGGCGCCGCGCTCGTAGCCGATGCTGCCGTCATCCGGCGGGAGCGGCACGGAGATCACGTGCACATGGGAGGAGAACTTCGGCGAAAGGTTGGCGCGAGGCACCACGGCCCAGGCGCCGCCGGGCGGACGCCACTCGAGCCTGAGGGAGGCGGTCTTGTCCTTGTACTTGAAGAACTCGATCTTGAGCGGGTAGCTGCGGCCGCCGAGGAGGAAGATCGGGGCCGACGCCGTGCGCGTCATGGCCGAACTCACCCAGAGGTCGATGAGCGCGTTCTTCTCGTTCCCGCCGTCGGGCGGATTGACGTAGAGCCGCACCCCGTTGGGCGAGGTGATCCGGAACTCATACTCGCCGGTGTCGGGGATGAGCACCGAGCCGCTCCAGTTGATGGAGAACTGCGCGGCATACTTGCCCTTTTCCGGAGCCTTGTCGCCGAAGTCGAAATCGATGACGGGGTCCACCTGCTGCTTGAAAGTCGCCTCCGGCCGGTTGCGGTCGGGCATCTTCGGGTCGCGCTCGGGGCGTTCGCGATACGTTCCGGCGAGGCCGCCGGACTCGGTGGCGGACGTCGTTCCGCGGAGCGAGCCGAGCAGGTCGGCCACGGTCTCGCGGTACTGGCGGACGGTCAGGTGCGCGAGCTCGATGCGGGGCGGATGGTTGCGGGCGCGGGCTTCGGCGGAGTAGAAGGCCTGGTGGATGTATTCGGCGGACGCGGTGGCGTCGGCGAGCGAGAGCGAGCCGGGGTCGTTCTCCGGCATCTCGCGGGCGATGTACTTGGCGAGGGAGGAGACGGACTTCTCCCCGACGAGCGGTTCGTCGGCCTTGCCGGCGACGCCTTGTCCGACCGGGCCGTGGCAGCGCATGCAGTCTTCGCGGTAGACGACTTCGCCGGCGCGCGGGGCGGCGAGGTTCTTCTTGTAGTAGCGCTGGCCTTGACGGCCGGCGAACGCCAGGGCGGCAAGGACGACGATCGTCGCCACGATCTGGGTGGACCGGGAAAGGGACATGGGGTTCTGACCCATAACCTCACGGGATAGTTCCTCTAAATCAAGCCTGCCTCCCCGAAACTGAACCAACCTTTGCCCCCGGGATCGGCCTCGGGGCGGCCGATGACGACATGGTCCAGCAGCTCCACGCCCACGACCCGCCCGGCATCGGCCAGCTGCCGGGTCACGGCCCGGTCCGCCGGACTCGGCGTCGGATCCCCGCTGGGATGGTTATGCGCCACGATCGCCGCCGAGGCCGCATGCTTCAGCGCCTGGCGGAAGACCTCGCGCGGGTGGAGCAACGAGCTCGTCGCGGTGCCCGAGCTGACTTCGTGCAGCGCGAGCAGGCGGTTGCGGCGATTCAGGCACAGCACCCAGCACTTCTCGACCGCGAGCCCCGCCGCGAACGGCTCGAGCCGCGCCCAGACCTTGGCCGGCGCGTCGAGCTTCTCGCCCGGGTCATGCGCGCGTTCGCGGATCCGCCGCGCGAGCTCCATCGCGGCGGCGAGCTCCGCGGCCTTCGCCGGGCCAAGGCCGTGGACGCGGGCGAAGTCATGCGTGTCCCACGTCGCGAGCGCGGCCAGCGAGCCCGATTCCGCCAGCAAGGCCGCGGCGACGGCCGGCGCGGGCGCGCCTTTGGTGCCGGCGCCGATGAGCAGCTCGATGAGTTCGGCGTCGAGCAAGGCGCGCGGCCCGAGCCGCACCAGCCGCTCGCGCGGACGATCCTGGGAAATCATCCGGCGACGCTGG
>RGES01000223.1 GCA_009917805.1 Verrucomicrobiota bacterium | reverse complement strand
TCGCCGGCTGCGGTTTCATCTGGGACCACGCCCTCCTGCATGGCCGCTCCTTCCGCAACTACGGCGAGATGGACAAACTGACCAAGATCCAGGGCAAGACCTACGACGATTTCTTCACCGACCGCCAGAACGGCGGCGGCAAGACGGCGTTCACCACGACTTTCTTCATCGACGCGCTCCGCCGCTACAGCTGCCCGGGCTATCCGGGCTGGGAGATGGCGATCCCCGACCAGACCCGGGCGGACGTCTTCCTGAAGGACCTGGCCGTCATGGAGAAGAAAGGCTCCTTCCCCGACCTCACCATCATCTACCTGCCCAACGATCACACCGCGGGCGAACTGACCGCCAAGTCGTACGTCGCGGACAACGACCTCGCCCTCGGCCGCGTCGTCGAAGGCCTCTCGAAGAGCCGCTTCTGGAAGGACATGGCGATCTTCGTCAACGAGGACGATCCGCAGACCGGCGGCGACCATGTCGACGGCCATCGCTCGTTCTGCCTCGTCGTCAGCCCCTACGCCAAGAAGGGAGCCCTCGTCAGCAAGTTCTACAACCAGACCTCGGTGCTCCATACCATCTGCCGCATCCTGGGCATGCCGCCGATGAACCAGGTCGTCGCCGCTTCCACCACGATGGAAGACTGCTTCACGACCCAGGCCGACCTCACGCCCTACGTCTGCCTGACACCGAAGCAGAAGCTGAACGAGAAGCGTCCGCCCGCCGCCAAGAAGACCGGCTTCTGGCCCCCCTTCCCGATCGGCGACGACCGTCTCACGGCGCAGTTCGAGGCGCTGGACTTCAGCGGCCCGGACCGCATCGACGACGACACGCTCAACCGTGCGATCTGGGCGCAGACCCGCCCGGGCGAACGCTACCCGCGCGAGTTCATGGGCGCGCACGGCAAGGGCCTCAAGGCCCTCGGCCTGCAGCTGGACCCCGAGGCCGACGACGACGATGACGAGTAGGCCCGGTCGGCCTTAGCCGACGAGGTTCAGGCCGCGCATCGAGCCCGTCGAGGACGCGAACTTGTCCGCGTCGATGCCCATGCGCTGGAGCATCGAGACGAAGAGGTTCGGCAGCGGGTAGTTATGCTCGGTGTCGAAGACGTGGTGCTGACCGTGATTGAAGCCGCCGCCCATGAACAGGGTCGGCAGGTTGATGGTCGTGTGGGCGCTGGCGTTGCCGAGATTGCTGCCGTACAGGATCATCGTCCGGTCGAGGAGCGGCGCGCCGTCTTCCTTCGAGGCCTTGAGGTCGTCCATGAGCTTCGCGAGAAGGCGCATGTGCATGCTGTCGATGTCCTTGAGCTGGGAGAGCTTCTTGGCCGACTTGCCGTGGTGCGAGAGGCTATGGTAGCCGTCGGTCGTCGTGTGGACGTGGTCGATGTCCAGGGCCGGCGTGTTCACGCTGTCCAGCATGAGGGTCACGGCGCGCGAGGAATCGGTCTCGAAGCAAAGGCGGGCCATGTCGTACATCAGGCGGACCTTATCCATGTATTCCTTGGGGCTGCTGGGGTCGAGCGGCGCGGAGGTCTTGGCGACCGGGCGGGGCTTCTTCTCCCATTCCTTCGACATCTGCATGCGCTGTTCGAGCTCGCGGACGCTGGTGAAATACTGGTCGAGCCGGTCGCGGTCCTGCGCGCCCATGGAGCGACGGAGCTCGCCGGCCTGGCCGCCCACGGCGTCCAGGATGCTCTGGCCGAGCTGGAGGCGGCGCTCCTGCGCCTGCACTTCGGCGGCCGAACCGCCCATGAACATCTTGCGGAAGACCTCCGAGGCCTTCTCCTCGGTCGGGATCATCACGCCGCCGGCCGTCCAGGAAAGGCTGCGCGAACCGCGGGCGCAATTGACGCCGAGGGTCATCGACGGGAAACGCGTCAGGTGGCCGATGCGTTCGGCCATGAACTGATCGAGGGAGATCGTGTTGCGGAAGCCGCCGCTGCTCGGGTGCGGGGCCGCGGTCAGGAAGCAGTTGTCCGCCGGGTGGCCGCCGTCGACGTCCGGATGCGAGACGCCGGAGAAGACGCTGAAGTCGTTACGGTGCGCCTGCAGGAGCTCGAGGTACGGCGAGGCCTTGTAGTCCTTGCCCTTGCCCGTCGGGAAGAAGTAATCCGGGACCAGGCCGAGGTTGTTGCAGATGCCCAGCATGCGGCGCGGCTTGGTCGCGGACGGAGCCGCGGCGGCGAAGGCCGGCGTCATCGCGTCGAGCATCGGCAGCGCGAGCAGGACGCCGGTGCCGGCGAGGAAGCGGCGGCGGGAGACGGCGCGCTTGAAGGCGACGTACGGCGTGTTGGCCGGGCTGAGGGACGAGGAAGACATCGGGGTAAGGTTATTTGTTAAGGAAAAGGTCGCTGGAAACAAGCCCGTGGACGAGGTCGCGGACGCCGTAACGACCGCCCTTGGCCTGGTCGAGGATGGCTTCGACCTTGGTTCGGTCGGCGAAGCCGACGGGGGCGCCGGTGGCGTACACCGCGAGCTGCCCGACGATATTGCGCGCAAGCTGACGGTCGTCGGCGGCGACGATCTTCTTGAACTCACGGATGTCCTTGAACTTCTTGCCATCGAGTTCGCCGTAGGCCTCGACCGCGAGGGCGTTGTGGAAGGCGTACTTCTGGCCGTTCTTGCCGATGCCGACCTCCGGCGTCTTGCCATCCAAGGCGCGGTAGCGGTCGCGGAACCCGCCCATGACGTCGAAGTTCTCGAGCGCGAAACCCGGCGGATCGATCTTGGTGTGGCAGGCGGAACAGGACTCGAGCTTGCGGTGCTTCTCGAGCTGCTGACGGATGGTGACGGCGCCGCGCGTATCCGGCTCGACGGCCGGCACGCTCGCGGGCGGGGGTGGCGGCTTGCGGCCGAGGACGCGTTCCATGATCCAGGCGCCACGGGTGACGGGCGAAGTCGTCGTGCCGTTGGCGGTGACCTTGAGCACCGCGGCCTGCGTCATGAAGCCGCCGCGGACGCTGTCCTTGGGCAAGGC
>RGES01000222.1 GCA_009917805.1 Verrucomicrobiota bacterium | reverse complement strand
GAGTATGGAGTATGGAGTATCGAGGATGGAGTGCGGCGACCACTCGGAGGACTGAGTCGATGACTGCGCCGAGGGCTGAATGGAAGATGCAAACTTCGGGATGTAGGACGCAGTTTCGGGTCCCAGGTCTCGGCTGCAGGTTCAGGGGCGGGCGCAGGCGCGGGTGCGGGAATCAGGCCCGGGACCTGTACCCGAACCTGAACACCTGAACCTGATGCCCGACGGCCGAGACCAGGGACCTGAAAACATACCCCGCAGCATCCTATCCGGTCTCCCTTTGATCCATGCCTCGATCCTTGTCACCGTGTCACCTTGCCCACGTGTCCCCTCGCGGCGGCTTCGCCTTCGCGCTTACTTCTTCTCGACAGGCTTCGCCGGCGCCATCGGCTTGTTCGCCGCGGCGATGACGGCGCGGGTCATGGGCCAGTCGGCGTTCGGCTTGGCTTCCCATAGGCGGAGGTCGCGGATCGAGCCTTCGGGGCCGGTGACGACCATGAAGCTGTGCTTGAGCTGGGCGATGGCGGGGTGCTGGCCGGCGATGGTGTGGCCGTCGACGGTGGCGACGTACTCGTCGCCCATGATCTCGATCAGGACGGTGTGCCATTGGCCGAGCGCGAGCGCCTTCTTGTGCGTGGCGAGGACTTCGAGCTTATCCGGGCCGTCGCGGTCGTTGTCGTCCTTGTTGATCTGGAAGCCGCCCTGGTTGAGGTTGAGGCTGCAGAGGTAGGACTTTTCATTGGTCGCGCGCAACTGGATGTAGCGGAACTTGCGGCCGTGGGCCGGATCCTTGTCGAGTTCGACGTCTTCGAGGCGCAGCTGGCACTGCAGGATGATGTTCTGATACTTGATGCCGTAGGAAGCCGTGGCCGGGTGCTTCACCTGCGGGTTCTCCGAACCTTGGAAGCGTCCGTCGAGCTGCTTCCACTGGCCGCCGCGGGATTCCGGGCCCGTGCCGTGGATGAGCCAGCCCTCGAAGCCGCTGGCGTAGCCGTTGGGCTTGCCGGTGTATTTCGCGAGCGGCTGGGCGAAGTCTTCGCGGTAGAGTTCCTTGCCGCGGACGGTCATCTGCGTGGGCACGTCCTCGGCGAAAGCGGAGACGCAGGTAAGGGCGAGCAGCAGGATGGAGCGCATAGGAATATGCTCCATCTTGTCCGGCCAGGCCGCGGAGGCGAGATTACTTCGCGTCCGTCGCTTCGGCCGCAGCGGCCCGCTTGGCCTTGCCTTTGCCCGCTTTCTTCGCGGCGGGCGCCGCTTCGCCGGCACCGGGTTTGTTCGGGGTCGGCATCGGGGCGTTGGTCTCCTTGCGCCAGGCGATGAGACGATCGTGCAGCTCCTTGGCCTTGTCCGGATTCGTCGCCGCGAGGTTCTTCGTCTCGCCGAGGTCGTCCTTGAGGTCGTACAGCTCGAGGTGACCGTCTTCGAGGTATTCCATCAGCTTCCAGTCGCCCATCTGGATGAGGCTGACCGGCGTCGTGCGCCAGAGGCCGGGGCCGGCGCCGAGGTAGCCGGGGAAGTGCTGGAAGATCGCGTCGCGCTTCAGCGCCGCAGATTTCCCGAGCAGGAGCGGCACGAGGCTTTCGCCATCGAGGACCTGGCGTGGCTTGGGGGCGCCGGAGAGTTCGAGGAGCGTCGGGAAGAGGTCGACGTGCGCGGTGGGCGTGCCGAGGGCCGAGCCTGCGGCGATCTTGCCGGGCCAGCGGACGATGAACGGCACGCGGACACCGCCTTCGTACAGGCTGCCCTTGCCGCTGCGCAGCGGGGTGTTGTCGGTGATGCCGCCGCCGTCCTCGTCGTCGCCGGCCTTCGCCTTCTTGCCCTTGGCTTCCTTGCCGGGTTCGCGGATGAGGCCGTCGGGTCGGTCATAGCCGCCCACGCCGCCGTTGTCGCTGGCGAAGATCAGCACCGTGTTGTCGGCGAGCTTCAGCTCGTCGAGCTTGGCCATCACGCGGCCCACGCTTTCGTCGACGCTCGCGAGCATCGCGGCGTAGGTCGGGCTGTTATGGCCGCCGGCCGTCGGCTTGCCCTTGAACTTCGCGATCAGGTCGGCCTTGGCCTGGAAGGGCGAGTGCACGCCGAAGTGCGGGAGGTAGAGCAGGAACGGCTTGGCCTGGTTGCGCTGGATGAAATCGACGGCCTTGTCGGTCAGGAAGTCCGCGAGGTATTGGCCCTTCGGGTACTCCGTCTTCGGCTTCGTCTCGAAGTCGAAGTGCCGGCCTTCGGATTCGATGGCCTCGTCGAAGCCGCGCTTCGACGGGTGATAGTCGGGCGTGCCGCCGAGGTGCCACTTGCCGAACATCGCGGTTGCGTAGCCGGCGGCCTTGAGCTGGTTGGCGAACGTGTCGCGGTCCAGCGAAAGCTTCGTCACGTTGTCGACCGGACGGAGCGGGCGGGTCTGCCAGTTGAAGCGCTCGATCGAGCCGACGGTGTAGGTGCCCGTGCGGGCGCCGTATTGGCCGGAGAGCAGCGCCGAGCGGGTGGGGGCGCAGTTTTGGCAGTGGTGGTGGTTGGTCAGGCGCATGCCTTGGGCGGCGAGCCGGTCGATGTTCGGCGTCTCGTAGTACTTGCTGCCGAAGCAGGCCAGGTCGGTCCAGCCGAGGTCGTCGGCCAGGACGAAGATGATGTTCGGCGGGCGGTCCGCGGCGACGAGCGAGGTGAAGCAGCCCACGAGCAGCAGGCTGGCGAGGCGGAGGAGGGGCATGCGGAAAAGTTAGGCTTCCGCGGAGGTCGAGGCAACCTTCATGCCCGCCGTGGTAGGTATTGGCGGTTAGCGGTTGGCGGTTGGGAAAGGCATTTCGGGTGACAGGTGACGGCCATCGGGGCATCGGCCTCTCAGGAGTCGGCTTTTCAGCCATCAGCCATCGGCTATCGGCTTCGGGTTCCCGCGGCTGAAAGCCGAAATGAGTTCCTAACCGCCAACCGCTTCCACCTGATATATGCCTCTCCCCTTGTCACCGTGTCACCTTGCCCACGTGTCCC
>RGES01000221.1 GCA_009917805.1 Verrucomicrobiota bacterium | reverse complement strand
GAGGCGTCGTACTTCCACTCGGCGAACTGGCCGAACTCGCAGCCCATGAAGAGCGTCTTCTTGCCCGGCCAGGACCACTGCAAGGCCAGGAGGCAGCGTAGGTTCGCGGCCTTCGTGGCGTCGTCGCCGCCGCCCATCTTGCCGATGAGCGAGCCCTTGCCGTGCACGACTTCGTCATGCGAGAACGACTGCACGAACGCTTCGGTCCACTGGTAGAGCATGCCGAAGGTCAGCTTGTCGTGATGGAATTTCCGGAACAGCGGGTCCTGACGGAAGTAATGGAGCGTGTCGTGCATCCAGCCCATGTTCCACTTGAAGTCGAAGCCCAGGCCGCCCTCGGGGACGGACTTCGTCACGCCCGGGAAGGACGTGGACTCCTCGGCGATCATCGCCACGCCGGGCTGGTAGAGGTGGACCAGCGAATTGACCTGCTTGAGGAACTCGATCGCCTCGATGTTCTCGCGGCCGCCGAAACGGTTCGGGATCCATTCGCCGGCCTTGCGGGAATAGTCGAGGTAGAGCATCGAGGCCACCGCGTCGACGCGGAGGCCGTCGACATGGAAGCGCTCGAGCCAGGAGAGCGCGGAGCAGACGAGGAAGCCGCGGACCTCGTGGCGGCCGTAGTTGAAGATCAGCGTGCCCCAGTCCTGGTGCTCGCCCAGGCGCGGATCGGCATGCTCGTAGAGGTGCGTGCCGTCGAAGCGGGCCAGCGCGAAGAAGTCGCGCGGGAAGTGGGCCGGCACCCAGTCGACGATCACCCCGATGTCCGCCCGATGGAGGGCGTCGACCATCGTCATGAAGTCGAGCGGCGAGCCGAAGCGGTGCGTCGGCGCGTAGAAGCCCGTGACCTGGTAGCCCCAGGAACCGTCGAACGGGTGTTCGGAAGGCGGCATCAGCTCCACGTGCGTGAAGCCCATCTGGACGCAGTAGGCGGCGAGCTGTTCCCCGAGTTCGCGGTAGCCCAGCACTCGGCCGCCCTCTTCGGGGACGCGGCGCCAGGAGGCCAGATGGACCTCGTAGACGGACATCGGGCGCGAGCGCAGGTCGCGGCTGCGGCGGGCCTCCATCCAGGCGGCGTCGTGCCAGACGAACTTCGAGAGGTCGCAGACGATCGCGGCGTGATTCGGGGAGGGCTCGAAATGCAGGCCGTACGGGTCCGTCTTCAGGAAAGGCGTGGAGTCATGCGGCCCGACGATCTCGTATTTGTAGCGCGCGCCGGCTTGGACGCCCGGGATGAAGATCTCCCAGATGCCGGAGGCGCCCAGGTTGCGCATCGGGTGGGCGCGGCCGTTCCACAGGTTATGGTCGCCGACGACCGAGACGCGTCGGGCGGACGGCGCCCAGACCGCGAAGGAGACGCCTTGGACACCGTCGAGCGTCCGCACATGCGAGCCCAGTTTGTAGTGGGCGCGATGGTCGTCGCCCTTGCCCAGCAGGAAGAGGTCGTCCTCCGAGATCGTCGGCAGGAAGCGATAGGGGTCATCGACCAGGCGGCTGACGCCGTCGGGGTACGTCACGCGGAAGCGATAGCGGAAGGTCGCGGAGCCGGGCAGTTCGACCTCGAAGACGCCGCTGGCATGCAGCTGCTTCATCGGAACGGGCTTGGTCGGTCCATCCGGGACGAGTTCGCACGCGCTGGCCCATGGGAAGAGGGAACGGGCCACCAGACCGCCGCCGGCCAGCGGATGCAGGCCCAGGAAACGGTGCGGCGAGGTCTCCTTGGCGTCCACCAGGGCGGTCAACTCTGCTGGACTGAGGCGCATCCCCGAAGACTCTCCGCAGGGCGGTGGGTCGGCAAGCGCTCATTGCCCGAAAATACTTGAGGGAAACCCCGGAGCGACAACGCTCACCGGATGCCTGGCCGTCGTTTCTGGATCCTTGCCGCAAGCCTCTCCCTGACCGTGGCGGCCATGGCGGTCGACCCCGTCCAAGCCGTCGCCAAGCTCGCCGAGGTCGCGCCCAACATCGTCGCCGACAACTTCGCCCCGGAAGAAGGCGGCAAGATCGTCGTCGCCACCAACGCGCACCTCGAGACCAAGGACGCGACCATCGACGCCCGGAAGATCCGGTTCGACTATCGCACGGGCACCATCGTCGCCGAGGGCAACGTCGTGTACGCGACCAAGAACCTGCGCATCATCGGCGACAAGATCGAGGCCGACCCGCGCAACGACACCATCGTGGCGACCAACGTCCGCTTCGGCCGCGCCCCGCTCTACTTCACCGCCGAGACCCTGAAGATCGTCAAGGGCGACAAGACCATGCTCGGGCTGCGCATGTGGAACAGCGAGCCCGAACCGCTCGGCATGCACCTCAAGATCGCCGAGGCTACCTACGTCGAGGCGGAGGACCGCCTGAGGCTCCGCAGCGTCACCCCGCATGTGGCCGGCATCCCGTTCTTCAACCTGCCGTATTACGCGCAGGACGGCTACCGCGACATCCCGTACGACCTCTACCTGAACACCGGCAGCGAAGAGCGCCAGGGCCGCTACCTGCGTTCCACGTTCCTGATGCGCCAGTCCCCCTCCCTCTGGGTCGGCGGCCTGCTCGACATCTACGGCAAGTCCGGCCTCCTCGTCGGTCCTGCCTTCCGCTACGACAACTCCAAGCAGCCGGAAGGCGGCATCACCTGGAAGGGCAAGCTCGAGAGCGGCTACATCAGCGACCGCGGCGGCCTGCTCGCCGACGTCTACGGGCGCACCCCGGACCGTCAGCGCGCCTTCCTCTTCGGCGAAGTCAACGGACGCACCGTCGACGGGGTCGAGTTCGCCGGCAACCTCTTCGGCCAGTCGGACCCCGGGTTCATGCGCGACTTCCGTCCGAACCTGATCCGCGAGACCGGCAACCCGCAGGCGAACTTCGAAGTCACCGCGCCTTACGCCGGCGGCTACCTCTCGGCCTCGCTCACGGCCAAGGCCGACAACTACCAGGACATCGTCCAGAAGCTCCCTGAGCTCCGCTTCGACCTGCCGCAGCAATCGATCGACGGCAGCGAGTGG
>RGES01000023.1 GCA_009917805.1 Verrucomicrobiota bacterium | reverse complement strand
CGGAGCCAGCCGGGGGCGGCGGAACCGGAACGGGAAGCGGGCGGCGCCTCGACCTGGAAGACCGCGCGGCCGAGCTGACGCTCGCCCATCTTGGCGACGATGCCGGGCAGGAATTCGGCGGAGTCGAGCGCGACGGCTTCGGAGGCGGCGCCGAGGATGTTCTCGAGCGCGGCGGCGGCGGAGATGTCGACGACCGTGACGAGGTCGGCGAGGGCCGAGGCCTTGCCGGAGCGGAGCTCTTCGGAGAACTCTCCGCGGAGGACGGCCTTCGCGGCTTCGGAGAAGCCTTCGAGGCGGGACTGCATCTGCTCGAGCAGACCAAGCTGGGCGGAAAGCTTGGCGACCTTGCGATCCTGTTCGGAGATCGTCTGCTGCAGCGCGCGGAAGTCGTTCAGCAGGTCGCGGCCCTTCTCGGTCGCCTCTTGTTCGGCGGTGCGAGCGGCCTGAAGTTCGCCGTGGCGGGTCGTAACGACGGCGCCGCACTCGGTGACGCGACGCTCAAGGGCTTCGCGCTCCTGCTTGGCCTGGCTGAGGGAGGCGGAGAGGTCGACGTGGCGCGACTGATAGCCGCGGAGGTCGACCTCGAGGTTGGTGACGTCGCCACGGGCGCGGGTCATCTCGCCTTCGGCGACCAGGATGTCCTGGCGGGCGCGGCGGAGAAGGTTCTCGGCTTCGACGACCTGGCGGGCGACTTCCTCGACCTGGGCGGTCTTCTCGCGATAGGCGGCGTCGGTGGCGGAGACGGAGCCGGCGGCGGTCGACTTGGCGTCGGAACTGCCGCGGAGGCGCATCTCGAACTCGGCGATCGAAAGTTCGGCTTCCTGGGCTTCGCGACGGATTTCGCCGAGGCGGGAAGAAAGGTCGTCGGAACGGAGGTCGGAGGTGCGGGCCTCGTTCTCGGCGTTCTCACGGACCGTGCGCAGTTCGAAAAGGGCCTGCTGGGCGAGCTGGACCTGCTCGGCGAGCTCGGTACGGCGGGCGCGCATCTGCAGCAGCGCGGCTTCGCGATCGCGCAGGCCGTCGGTCAGGCCGGCGACTTCGGCGCGACAGGCCGTGGCGTCGTTCTCGAGCGTGGCGACCTGGGCGCGACGGTCGCCGAACTGCTTGGCGTGCCAGGCGAGGTCGAGGTGGGTGAAACGATGGCGGAGGCGACGGAAGCGGAGCGCCTTGGCGGCCTGACGGCGAAGCGTGGCGATCTGCCGGCCGACTTCGCTGACGACGTCGGTGATGCGCGCGAGGTTGGCGTCGACGCCGCTGAGCTTGTTGAGGGCTTCGCGACGCTGGGCCTTGTAACGCGTGATGCCGGCGGCCTCTTCGAAGAGATAACGGCGCTCGGCGGGATTGGCGGAGAGGATCTGGTCGATCTGGCCCTGCACCATGAACGAGTAGGACATGCGGCCGATGCCGGTGTCCATGAACAGGCGCTGGATGTCCTTCAGGCGGGACGGCTTGCCGTTGATGAAGTAGTCGCTGGCGCCTTCGCGATGGAGGCGGCGCATCACCGAGACTTCGGCGAAGGCCGTGCCCAGTTCCTTTTCGCAGTCGGCGAAGATCAGCTCGACCTCGCACTGCGGGAGGGGCTTGCGGCGGTCGGTGCCCGCGAAGATGACGTCCTGCATCGCCGGGGCGCGGAGGGACTTGGCGGACTGTTCGCCCAGGACCCAGCGGATGGCGTCGACGATGTTGGACTTACCGCAACCGTTGGGTCCGACCACGGCCGTGACCCCGGGACGGAGCTCGATGCGGGTCCGGTCGGCGAAGCTTTTGAATCCGTTGGCGACGATTTCCTTGAGGTACATCGAGGGGTGAGCCGAACGATTGCCCTGCCCTACCCCCGCCGCAAGCGTCTTGTGCCCTCCGGGAGCGCCACTTATTCACGGCTTTAAATCGTCCTGACCCAAGCACCCGAAGGCCCGTCATCGCGACGGGCCTTCTGCTTTGGCGGGCAGGCGGGGCGCCCGGACAACAAAAAGGGCCGAACCCGGAGGTTCGGCCCTTGGTCTCGGCAAGGCCGATGAGGCTTAGCGGAGGAACAGCAGCTCCTGGTAGGACGGCAGCGGCCAGTATTCGTCGGCGACGATCTCTTCGAGCGCGTCGGCGGCGGCACGGACCTTGAGCATGGCCGGGAGGACCTTGTCGCAGGAGTGCTTGGCCTGGGCGTGCGTGTCGGACTTGCTGACGTCACGGGCGGCATCGAGGGCGTCGATGGCCGAAGCGAGTTCGTCGGCGAGGCCGATGACTTCCTTGCGGAGCTTGCCACCGGACTTGGTCTTCTCGACCGGGGTCAGGTCAGCGGCGAACTTGAGGGCGGCCGGAAGGAGCAGGGTCTTGGCGATGTCGGAGACGAGCTTCGACTCGGTGTTGACCGTCAGCACGTAGGAGTGCGTGTAGATCTCTTCGCGGGACTCGAGTTCGGCCTTGGACAGGACGCCCTGGCGCTCGAAGACCTCGACGGACGACTTGGCGACGATCTCGGGGAGCGCGTCGGGGGTCGTGCGGAGGTTCTTGAGGCCACGCTTGGCCGCTTCCTTGTGCCACTCTTCGGAGTAACCGTTGCCGTTGAACACGACGCGGCCGTGCTTGGTGAGGATGTCCTTGAGGACGCCCTGCAGCGCGGAGTTGAAGTCGGAGTTCTTCTTGAGGGCGGCGGCGAGTTCGTCGGCGAGCTTGTCGAGCGAGTCGGCCATGATCGTGTTGAGCACGGTCAGCGGACCGGCGACCGAGAAGGCGGAGCCCACGGCGCGGAACTCGAACTTATTGCCGGTGAAGGCGAACGGGCTCGTGCGGTTACGGTCGCCGGCGTCCTTCGGGAGGACGGGCAGCGTGTCGACGCCGAGGGTCATGTGACCGCCCTTGCGGGAGGTCGAGGCGGAGCCGCTCTTCTTCACCTGCTCGATGACTTCGTTGAGCATGTCGCCCAGGTAGATCGAGATGATGGCGGGAGGAGCTTCGTTGGCGCCGAGGCGGTGGTCGTTGCCGGCCGAGGCGACGGAAGCGCGGAGCAGACCCTGGTGGAGGTCGACGGCGCGGATCACCGCGGAGCAGAAGGTCAGGAACTGGGCGTTCTCGTGGGGGCTATGGCCGGGCTCGAGGAGGTTGCCGACGCCGGAACCGCCGATGGACCAGTTGACGTGCTTACCGGAGCCGTTGACGCCGGCGAAGGGCTTCTCGGCGAGGAGGCAGACGAAACCATGCTTGGTGGCGACGCGGCGGAGCAGCGTCATCGTGAGCATCTGATGGTCGTGGGCGACGTTGGCGGATTCGTAGATCGGAGCCACTTCGTACTGGGCCGGAGCGACTTCGTTGTGGCGGGTCTTGATCGGGATACCGAGCTTGAAGCACTCGCGCTCGGTTTCCATCATGCAGGCGAGCACGCGATCAGGGATGGTGCCGAAGTACTGGTCTTCGAACTCCTGGCCCTTGGCCGGCTTGGCGCCGAAGAGGGAACGGCCGCAGGTGTAGAGGTCGGGACGGAGGTGGAAGAGACGGGCGTCGATCAGGAAGTACTCCTGCTCGGGACCGCACGAAGCGGAGATGTAGCCATGCTTCTTGCCGAAGAGCGCGAGGACGCGGGAAGCGGCCTTGTTGACCGCGGCCATCGAGCGGAGGAGCGGGGTCTTCTTGTCGAGCGCCTCGCCCTTCCACGACACGAAGGCGGTCGGGATGCAGAGCGTGGAACCGTTCTCGGTGTCGAAGATGTAGGCCGGGGAGGTGACGTCCCAGGCGGTGTAACCGCGGGCTTCGAAGGTGGAGCGGAGGCCGCCGTTCGGGAAGGAGGAGGCGTCGGGCTCGGCCTGGATCAGCGCCTTGCCGGAGAACTGGGCGAGGGTGCCGTTGCCGTTGGGCTCGAAGAAGGTGTCATGCTTCTCGGCGGTGAAACCGGTGAGCGGGTAGAACACGTGGGCGTAGTGGGTCGCGCCACGTTCGAGGGCCCAATCCTTGATGGCGGCGGCGACGACGTCGGCGGCGGCGGCGTCCAGCTTGATGCCGGCTTCGATGCTGGCCTTGAGGGACTTGAAGACGTCCTTCGGGAGGCGCTTCTCCATCTTATCGAGGGAGAAGACGTTCTGGCCGTAGATCAGATCGATCTTCTCGTTGCGGAAGTCGAAGCTGCCCTGAAGGCGAGGCTGAGAAGCAATCGCCTCGATGGCGTTGCGGCGGGCTGGGTTGGTGCTCATGGATTGGGGGATTGGAAAAGGTGACTAATTACGAACAAACTCAAAGCACCCTGTGTGCCACGGTTCAACAGGTAACCATTCACAGGGGGATTTGTCCTTTTTTAGACAATTATGCCTAAATTTAGACAAACACAGACTGCTCACTTCCACACATAGGTCGTCCGCAGGAAGTAGGAAGTATCGGTCTTTACCTGAGTCGGCAGCGGCTTGGACCTGAAATCGTTGGAGACCCCCACCCGCAAGGAAAGCGGCCCGGCATTCCGGAGGATGTTCAGGCTGCTCTCGTGGCGGATATAGAAATCCCCCGTGGTCTGAAAGGAAGGGACGAAATTCAGCGAGGTGTCCCAGGCCGCCCAACCCAGCTCACGGTTGAAGATCAACCCGACATCCGCCGAAGGCGCCGCCAGCCCGGCCTGCGTCGGCGAGGCGTAACGTTCGTAGCGATGCGCGAGACCGAGCCGGGCATCCAGCTTGCCCTTGGCGTCCGAGTAGAGACGGAAACCCCAGCCCGCGGCGTTCACGGAAAAGAAATCGATCAGGCGGGCGTTGTCGTAGCCGGTATCGCTACGCACATACCAGAAGACGACGTCGTCTGGCTGCCGGACTCAGCCCGCACGAGCCGCACGCCTGCGGTGACGGTGTTGGCCTTCGTGACGCCCTTGGCGGAGAAGCCGGCGCTGAAGCCGGACCCCATCACGACGCCGTTCCGGCCCGACACGTCCACGTCGGCCTGCGTGACCCATTGGCGCTGGCCCGCGGTCTCGGCCGGACGCAGCGACGGATCACGCCAAAGCTCCAAGGAGGCGTCCAGCGGGCTGGTCTCCGCCCCGCCCTTCGAAGCGACGCGGCCTCCGGCCGCATGGGCGGCGCCGCGCGCGACCGCTCCGCCCGAACTGACCAGCACCGCGTCATCGGTGACGAACGACTCGACCTGGGCGAGCTGCAGGTGCTGCACGTTGGCCTCGCCGAGCATGGGTACGCGCATCTCCAACACGCCCGAAGCGATGCGCTCGATGCGACCTTTCAGGAAAGTGCCGTCTTTCATCGTGACGGTGTCCGCTAGGCACGAGGCGGACAGGAACAGAAGCAGCAAGGCCCTCATGGTCGTCTAGACAGTCGCAAGGACGCAGGGTTGCCAACCCTATCGTTCGCGGTCGATAATCCGGCCATGGTGCTCGACGCGGTCATACTGGGAGCCGGACCGGCCGGATTGGCCGTCGCCAACGCCATGGTCCGAGCCGGCGCGCAGGTGAAGATCATCGAGCCTGCCTCCAGGGTCGGCGGTTCCATCCGCACAATCCAGGAAGACGGCTGGCTGGTGGAGACGGGTCCGAACACATTGCAGCTCGAAGGACCTGAGGACGAAGCGCTGCTGGACGCCTACGGGCTCGGCGCCATCACGCAGTCCGCCGACATGCGCGCGGCGAAACGCTACCTCGGGGAAACTCCGCCTGCTCTCCGAACCCTTCCGTGCCCAAGGCGGGCACGCCGGCGAAACCGTCGAAGCGTTCGCCACCCGCCGCTTCGGCGCGGAAGCCGCCGCACTGCTCATGGACCCGGTCATCTCGGGCGTCCACGCCGGCGACCCGGCCAAGCTGGTGATGGCCGACTGCTTTCCGCGCCTCCATCAGTTCGAACGGGAATACGGATCGGTGCTCAACGGCCTGCGGCGCGCGCCCAAGCTCGCCCGCAAGGTGGTCGGCTTCCCGCGCGGCATGCAGCAGCTCGCCGACGCGATGGCGGCGCCGATCGGCGAAGCCAACCTCCGGCTCCGCAGCGTCGCCACCCAGATCCGGCGCGACGCCAAGGGCTGGAACATCGCCTGGCGGGCCGCCGACGGCACGGAAGACGGCGCCAGCGCCAAGCATCTGATCGTGACCGCCCCGCATTGGCATTGGGGCGCCCTGCCCTTCGACGAAACCGTCACGCGCCTGCTGCGCGACTGGGAGAACGCCCAGGTGCCGGCGGTAACCGTCGTCGCCCGCGGGTATGCCGTCACCGACATCCCGCATCCGCTCGACGGTTTCGGCTACCTGACTCCGGGAGTCGAGCGGCGCGAGGTACTCGGCTGCCTCTTTCCGACGTCCGTCCTGCCGGCGCGCGCGCCCGAAGGCCACGCCCTGCTCTGCTGCTTCATCGGCGGAGCGCGCCGACCTGACCTGGCCGCGCTGCCGGACGAAGCGCTCCGCAAGGTCGTCGACGCCGAACTCTCCACCACGCTCGGCATCCAGGCCGCGCCGCGCAAGGAGTGGATCCAGCGCTGGGAACGGGCCATCCCGCAATATGACGCGGGCCAACGACGCCGGGAAGAAGCGCTCACGCAAGCCGAAGCCGCGCACCCCGGGCTGCATTTCCACGGGGCGTTCCGCGGTGGCATCTCGCTGATGCACGTCATCCGGAGCGGCGACGCCCTGGGCCGGACGCTGGCCCGCGGTTAGGCCGCAGGACGTTCGGACTCCGGCTCGGGCAGCCCCCGGACAATCCAGATCGCGGGCAGCATCAGCAACGCTCCGCCGACGTAGACCCAGCAGTGCGAACCGAAACGGAAGTAGAGCAAGGCGGCCGTGATCGGACCGATGACGCGGGCCAACGAGCCGGCCGAGCGCAGGATGCCGAGATTACGCCCCTGCTCGGAAGAGTCGGAATAAAGGGAGACCAGCGCCGACACGCTCGGCAGGATCAATCCCGTCGCGAAGGAGATCAGGCCGAGGCCGAGATAGAACAACGGCTTGGAGCCGTCGCCGGCGGCGGCAGGGATATGCGGGATCTGCGCCACCATGACGAACGCCACGGAGGCGATCACCATGCCGAGGATGATGACCTTGCGCTGGCCCAGGCGCTTGACGAGCTGGCGGGCCAGGCCTTGGGCGAAGATCATGCACGCACCGTTGAACAGGAAGAGCCAGGCGTTGTCGCGCGGGCTGTAGGCGAACAACGCGAAGGTCAGGAAGACGATCGTGTTCTCCATGCCGGTGAACGCGACCTGGTAGACGAGGTTGGCGAACGAAGTGCGACGCACCGCCGAGGAACGGACCGTGGCGAGGTCGAAGACCGACGGACGCTTCGCGTCGGCCGCGGCGCGGCGTTCCGGGGCCAAGGTCTCCGGGAAGAACTTGAGGAGCAGCAGGAAGTTGAGGAGCGCAAGGGAGGCGGCGATGATGGCCGGCACGGAGAAAGGATTCAGTCCGAACGAGCCGAGCACCGGGCCATGGGCGAGCTGCACGGAGGAGGCGAGGCCGCCGATGACAGGTCCGAAGACGAAGCCCAGGCCGATGGCGATGCCGACCACCGCCATGCCCTTCGTGCGCTCCTTCTCGTCGGTGATGTCCGCGGCCGCCGCGCTGGCCACGGCGATGTTGCCGGCCATCATGCCGGAGACGAGGCGGGTCAGGACCACGACCCAGAACTGGGCGGCGAAGATCCAGAGCAGGTAGGAAAGCACGTTGCCCGCCAAGGTGATCGTCAGGATGCGACGGCGCCCGAGCCGGTCGGACATGGCGCCCCAGATCGGCGAGAACACGAACTGCAGCCCGGAGTAAAGGCTACTGAGGATACCGCCGAACAACACCGGCAGGAGGAGATGCTTGTCCAGGACGGTGTCGCGGCTCAGCCATTCGGCGGCGGCGCTGAGCGAACCGACGAGCGTACCGACCGCGCCGTCATGCTTGATATAGTACTCCAGCAGATGCGGGAAAAGCGGGATGATGATGCTGAAGCCCACGATATCCATGAACACCGTCAGGAAGATGAGCCCGAGGGTGCGACGCTGGGCGGGGGCGACTGGGGCGGACATGCGCCTCACGATGGGGTCCTGGCCGACCTGCGCAAACAAAACAGCGGCTTGCGAAGCGGGTCCGCCGCCAGGAAGATGAGCCCATGCGCTTTCTCGTAGCCCTCGCCCTCTCGCTCGGTCTCGCCGAAGCCCATGCGGCCACCGACCCCAAGCTGCTGCTCATCGAGCAGAAACTCGGCGGCTTCGACGACAAGGACTATGCCGCGGCGATCGAGAAGACCCTCGGCGAGTTCGAAAGCCGGACCGGCGTCGCCCTTCGTCCTTCCGACCTGCGCCGTTGCGGCCTCAAGCTTTCCTCCGAAAGCGGCGCCGGCCTGGCCACGCCCAAGCCCCTCGTCCGCGCCGTCACCGCCGCCCTCATGCGTCGAGGCTTCGCCCAGAGCGCCATCACGCTCGGCGATGCCAAGGCCGACAGCCTCCGCCAGGCGGGCTTCCTGCCCGCCCTCGCCACGCAGAGCCAGACGTTCGAAGGCTTCCCCGTCGCCGCCTGGGACATGTTCGCGCCCGACTGGGCCAAGGAAAGCCAGCTACGTTATGAGAACCAGGTGCTGCCGCGCCCGGGCGCGCAGGACGTCCCCTGGGGCGATGCGCGCGTGAGCGTCTTGCCGAAGACGCTGGTCGATCAGGTCGACTTCTGGATCAACCTCCCCGTGCTCAGCGACAGCAAGTCCCTCGGCGTGCACGGCGCGATGGCCTCGGCCTCCCTCGGCAACATGGTCAACTCCGAGCGCTTCCTCGACAACCCCTTCAACGCGTCCAAGGCCGCCGTCGAGGTGTGCGCCATCCCGAAGCTCGCCAAGCGCAACGTGCTCACGATCCTTTCGCTGGAACGCTACCAAGTGCTCGGCGGGCCGAGCTTCGACGCCAGCTGGACCCGTTCCGAGAAGACGCTGCTGAGCAGCGCCAATCCGGTGATCATCGACTTCATCGGCCTGCAGAAGATCAACGCGGGGCGTACCGCCAGCGGCATCGAAGCCATCTACCCCGAACCGCCGATCTTCAACGCCGCCAACGCGGGCGAGATCCGCCTCGGCACCTGCCGTCCGGCCGACATCACGTTGGTCCGTCTGCCGGCTCCTTGAGACGATAGGCACGAAAAAGGCGGCCGGGTCGCCCCGGGCCGCCTGTTTTTATTGCATCCTGAATCAGAGCTTCAAGCCGAGCGCCTCGGAAGCGGTGGCGCGCTCTTCGAGCAGTTCCTTCTCGGTGATCGCGATCTTCTCCTTGGAGAAGGCGTCGAGAGGCAGGCCCTGGACGATTTCCCAAGAGCCGTCGGCCTTGGTGCGGAGCGGGTAGCCGAACATGATGCCCGGGGAGATGCCGTAGTCACCCTTGGACAGGACGGCGACGGAGTGCCATTCGCCGGCCGGAGTGGGGAAATGGAGGCTGCGCAGGGTATCGAGGGCGGCGTTCGCGGCGGAAGCGGCGGAGGAGGCGCCACGGGCCTTGATGACGGCGGCGCCGCGCTTCTGGACGTCGGGGACGAAGGTCTCCTTGAGCCAGGCGTGGTCGGTGATGACCTGCATGGCGGGTTTGCCGCCGATGGTCGCGTTGGTGAAGTCAGGATACTGCGTCGAGGAGTGGTTGCCCCAGATGGCGACGTTCTTGACGACGGAGTTGTGCGCGCCGGCCTTGCCCGCGAGCTGCGACTTGGCGCGGTTCTCGTCGAGGCGGGTCATCGCGAAGAAGTTCTCGGCGGGCAGGCTGCCGGCGGAGCGCAGGGCGATGAGCGCGTTGGTGTTGCAGGGATTGCCGACGACGAGGACCTTGACGGACTTCTTGGCGTTGCGCGCGATGGCTTCGCCCTGGCCGATGAAGATCTTGCCGTTGATGCCGAGCAGGTCCTTGCGCTCCATGCCGTCCTTGCGCGGAACAGCGCCGATGAGCAGGCACCAGTCGGCGTCCTTGAAGCCTTCGTTGAGGTCGCCGGTGGCGACGACGTCGGTGAGCAGCGGGAAAGCGCAGTCCTGCAGTTCCATCACGACACCGGCGAGGGCGTTGAGGCCCGGTCCGACTTCGATCAGGTTGAGGGCGACCGGCTGGTCGGGGCCGAAGACGGCGCCGGAAGCCAGGCGGAAGATGGCGGCGTAACCGATGTTGCCGGCGGCGCCGGTGACCGCGACGCGAATGGGGGACTTGGAAGCCATAGAGGGACGCCTATCTAGTTAGGCTCTCCCCTCGGAGTGAAGCGGAAACTATAGCCCGAGCTCGCCCTGCATCAGGTCGTCTGCGGCCGGAGCCGACACGCTGTCCCGGACGAGCTGGGAGAGGGGGGCGGACGAGCGCCCTTCCAGCCCGCAGATGGCCCGCAGCACCAAGGCCGCCGCCAACGCATCGTATAACGCGCAGTGGTACCGGCGGCGGTTCGGGGGGCAATGCTCCGCGGCCAGCGCCTCGAGTCGCGGAGCCAGGCGAAGGACCGCCACCAGCGACGAAAGACGGAAATCCCCCAAGGTCGGAGCCCACGCCCGGGCGAGACGGCACGTGTCGATCCACGGGCCCCATTCGGCGACGGAGACTTCCTCGCCCACGAAGGCCGGCACGGCCGAAGGGCGCGACCAGGTGGAGCGGAGAAGCCCCGACTCGACGGTGGCGTTATGCGCGGCCAGCAGGCCGGTGCGACGGAGCGAGATCCAGTGGTCCCATTCCGACTCGAACGGCGGCAAGCCTTTCAGGTCCTTGGCGCCGAGGCCATGGCACTGCGTGTCGATGGCCGGCACAGGAACACGGGACGCATGCAGGCGGGTCGAGGCGGAGACGACTTCTCCGCCGAGCAGCGTCGCCACGCCGAACTCGACGACGCCGGTGCGCGCGCTGCCTTCGAAGTCGACGACATGGATGGGGACCGATGACCAGAGGGCGGAGGAGGTGCTCATGGGGTCAGCGCCATTCGTGCTTGGGGTAACGTCCGCGCAGCTCCTTCTTCACGCCCTCATAGGAACCCTTCCAGAAGGCGTCGAGGTCGGTGGTGCGCTGCTGCGTGCGGCGGGCGGGCGACTGGATGCAGATCACCATCGGCACCTTGCCGAGGCAGACGCGCAGCTTGCTGCCCGGAAAATCATAGAGCTCCTGCACCGTGGCTTCGATCTCCGCCTGACCGTCCGCGGTGTATTCGATACGGGCGGGGTGCTTCTTGCGAGGCAGGACGATCTTCTCGGGACAATAGGTCTCGAGCGCCATGGCCTGCTCATGCGTAAGCCAGCCGCGGACGACGCCGAAGACCGGACGGTCGCGGATATCGCGATAGGCGACCGCGCCGGCGCAGACCTCTTCGATGACCATCCGCCGGGCGGCGTCATCGAAAGGCGGGATGCCCAGCTCCGGACAATGCTTCGACAGGAAGTTGACGCGGCGGATCCAGGCGTCGACAGGCGCGTCCCACTTCTCGAGTTCGAGCCGGCCGGCCGCGACCTCTTCGGCGAGGATCCGGCTGGCGGCGTCGGAAGGCGCGTCATCGCGTTCCTTGGCCTCGAGCACCAGGTCGCGGAACCGGCGTTCGACGCGGGTGACGACGCGCCGCTGCGTGGCGTCGTAACGTACGTGGTTGACCGTGGAGAATTCGGAGGGGAACAGTTCCTGCAGCCAAGCTTCCTCGACGGCGGTCGCCAGGGAGAGGTAGGTCGTCACGCCGCCGCGGGCCTGGATCTCGTCGACTTCGGCGGCGACCAGCAGCTTCGCGTTGCGGATGGAGGATTCTCGACGGAGTTCGCCGGTGCGGCCGTGCACCAAGGCGCAACGCAGGGTGCCGGCATCGAGGCGGACGGCGAGTCGGTCGGAGAAACCCAGCAGAAGGCAGCGGCGGATGGCGGCCGGATCGGCAATACGGTCGCTGACGGGAAGCCCCTGCCCTTCGGCAAGCCTGAGGAACTGACGGGCGGCCTGATCGGCCTGACGCGCGGCCTGGCCGTGCACCCCGAAGCGATCGCACGCGTCGGCGTCGAACTTCAGGTCGATCGCCTGCTGCAGGAGCGCCAGGCGCGGGAAGAAATCGGACCCGTCTTCCTGCTCCACCGAGTCGCGGGCGTTCTCGGTCCGGTCGTCGACCTTGCGGAACAGGATGTCGCGGCCTTGGGCGAGGCCGGCGATACGGCAGACTTCGTAGACGCAATCGAGCTCGCCCGCGGCGAGCAGCATCCGCGCGTATCGCGGGTGCGCCGGGAAGACGGACATGCGGCGTCCGATCGGGGTGAGCTTGCCTTGCGTGTCGACGGCGCCGAGGTCCGCCAAGACGGTCAAAGCACGCTGGAGCGCCTTGTCTTCCGGCTTCTCATACCAAGGAAAGCTGGAGGCTTCGCCCCAGCCGGAGGATAGCAGAAGCAGGATCGTCTCGGAGAGGTCGACGCGCTTGATCTCCGGCACTTCGCGGAGCGGACGGGCTTCGTGGTCGGTCTGCGACCAAAGACGGATGCAGCGGCCCGGGCCCGTTCGGCCGGCGCGGCCGGCGCGCTGCTCGGCGGAGGCCTGCGAGACCGGTTCGACCAGCAAGGTATCGATGCCGCGATGCGGATCGAAGCGCGCGATGCGGGCGAGGCCGGCGTCGACCACCGCGCGCACGCCAGGGATGGTCAGCGACGTCTCGGCGACGTTGGTCGCGACGATGACCTTGCGGCCGGGACTCGGCTTGACGGCGCGATCCTGTTCCTCCGGAGGCAGCTCGCCGTAGAGCGGCAGGATGTCGACGCCGCCTGACTCCGGAAGATTCCGGACCGCGCCGATGGTCCGCATGATCTCGTAAGACCCCGGCATGAAGACCAGGATGTCGCCTTCGGCTTCTTCGCGGAGGACGCGACGGACCTGTTCCGCCGCGGCGTCCCAGATCGGCCGGGTCGAATTACGCGGCATGTGCGTGTACTCGATCTGGACCGGGTAGGCGCGGCCGTCGGCCGCCAAGGTCTCGGCCGAGCCAAGCCACTTGGCCACGGCGTCGGTGTCGAGCGTCGCGGACATCGCCATGATCAGGAGGTCAGGGCGATGCGTCTCCTGCAGACGACGGGCGAGCGCCAAGGCCACGTCGGAGTGCAGGTTGCGTTCGTGGAATTCGTCGAAGACCACCGCGCCCACGCCTTTGAGTTCCGGATCGGAGGCCATCTGCCGGAGCAGGAGGGCTTCCGTGACGAACTTGATCCGCGTCTGGGCGGACTCCACCCGTTCGAAGCGGATCTGGTAACCCACCTCGCCGCCGAGGCGGACCTCGCGTTCCTGGGCGATGCGCGCGGCCAGCAAACGGGCGGCGATGCGCCGAGGCTGGAGGACCACGATCTGACCCTGGACGAGATTCAGGTCCAGGAGCATCTGCGGTATGCGCGTCGACTTGCCCGAGCCGGTCGGGGCGCGCAGCACCAACCTGCGCACGCGTCCGCATGCGGCGACGAGGCCGTCCTGCAGGGCGTCGATGGGCAGAGGTTGCTTCATGGCACGTCGAGGGGGATCAGGCGGGCGCTTGCCCTGCCCTCCCGCACCGTAATCCGGGCGACCGTCACGGGAAGGTTAAAGCGGCGAGGTCCCGCGCTGCCAGGATTCAAACGCAGCACGGCGCCGTCCTGCTCGACCTTCGGGACATGCGTGTGTCCCGTGATCACGATGTCCGGCCGGAACGCGGCCTCATCCACCGGCAGGTGCCCGTGATGCGTCAGGATGCGCAGTCCGGCGACGACCTGCAGGAGGGTCAGCGGCAACGTATCATCGTCGTCGCAGTTACCCGCCACGGCATGACAAGGAGCCAGCTCGGTAAGCTGGGGCACGATGAGCGGACCGCACACGTCGCCGGCATGGAAGATCACGTCGCAGCCTTCGAGGGCGATGATCGCTTCGGCGCGAAGGCGGCCATGCGTATCGGAGATGACGCCGATTTCGATCGACGGCGCCACGGTCAGAGCGGGCGGCGGAGCTT
>RGES01000220.1 GCA_009917805.1 Verrucomicrobiota bacterium | reverse complement strand
CATCGACTTCGGGGAACTCGGCGAGTTCGGCGACGCGTCCTGCTCGGCCTTCTCGCGCTCACGGAGGATCTTTTCCGGGTCGAGCTTCTTGAGATGGATGATGGGCACGCCGCTCTTCGAGCCGGACTCGGACCCCTTGGCGACGCCCGCCGCCTTGCCGATCTCGCCGGGACGCTTGCCCGGAATGCCGTTCAGGTCGACCAGGAGCGGATCGACCGGCTCGATGTTTTCGCCGCCGTGACGCGACGCATACCAGGAGAAGCCCACGATCGCGCCGAGGATGCCGAGGTGCACCGCGACGGAACCGATCCAGCCTTTGCCTCCGCTCGACATCTCAGCGCGTCTCGGTGTCGAGTCCCGCCTTCGTCAGGCCCTTGGCCTTGGCCGCGGAGAGGACGTCGATGATCTTCTGGTAGGAAAGCACCCCGTCGCCGCGGATGCGGACGACCGGCTGTTCGGCTTCGGGCAAGGCGGCGATGGCGGCGAATTCGGCCTCCAGCTGGGCGAAGGTGACGGCGCGGGCGCCGATCGCGTAGGCGCCGTTGCGGTCGATGCTGACGATCCGGTACTGCACCTTCGCGTCAGGGGTCTTGCCGGCGCCTTTCTCGGCCTTCGGCAGGTTGACCGCGGTGGTCTGTTCGAGCACGGGCGTGGCGATCATGAAGATGATCAGCAGCACGAAGCAGAGATCCAGCATCGGCGTCACGTTCAGCTCGCTGATGACGTGGAGCCGGTTGGGCCTGGAGAAGGAGCGGGCCATGCGGGCTTACTGCGCGTCTTCCCAGCCCGGGAGGACCGCGGGAGGTTCGACCGGGGCGGGCGTCGACGCGGCAGGTCCGCCGGCGGCGGCCGGCGCGGCGGCGCGGAGGAGACGCTCGCGTTCCTGCGCGGCCTCGTAGTTGCGACGGGCTTCGCCTTCGAGCTCGAGCTCGACGCGGTCGGCCAGCGAGCTCGCGAAATTCTCGAGCTCGGTCGTCATGATCTTCACCTGGGTGAGCAGGTAGTTGTAGCCGAAAGTGGCGGGGATGGCGACCAGCAGGCCGAGGGTCGTCGTGACAAGGGCGCCGCAGACGCCGGGCGCGAGCTGCGCGATGCTCGCCTTCTCGGTGAGCGCGCCGAAGGTGACCATCACGCCCCACACGGTGCCGAGGAGGCCGAGGAACGGGCCGCCGGAGACGAGCGAGCTGAGCAGCACCATCTTGTCCTCGTACTTCACCATCGTGCGGGCGACGCCGCGCTGCACGGCGTTCTCGACATGGCCCATGCACAGCGTGACGTCGGACTGGCGGACGAGACGTCCCTTATGGCGCTGCACGGCGGACACCGCTTCGGCGACGAGGAATTCGTAAGGCCCGAGATTCGAGCCGCGCGGGAAGTTGAGGGCGACGACGGAAGGCTCGTCGCGCAGGCGACGTTCGAAGGCATGATTGCGGCGGCGGAGTTCCTGGACGTCGGACCATTTGCCGATCATCGCGCCCCAGCCGATGAAGGAGCAGACGAGCAGCACGGCCGCGACGGCCATGCCGGCGGTGTCCATCTGCTGGAAGTACCAGAACGCGCCCTTCGCCGATTCAGCCAGCACGGTCATGAGAACAGAAGAAAGCATCGGTTTCATAGGCAATCCGCCCTCGGCATGGCTTCAACCTGAAAAGGTTCTTCGTCGCACTTGAATCGGAAGCCTTTCGCCTGCATGGTGGACGGGCTTGATTCCTCGTCCGCCATCCTGCCAAGGCTGCGTCCAGAACGCCGCCGTCTACTTCACCCTCGTCGCCGGGGGGAAGGCGGAGACCTACGCCTGCTGCCAAGGCTGCCCCTCCCTGCTTTCGGACTCCATCCTGCCCTCGCTCGCGCTGGGACTGAAGCTGACCGTCCCGACCCCGGTCGGAAGGGGCAAATGCCCCACCTGCGGCTTCCGGTGGGCCGACTTCGACCGTATCCACCGCCTAGGCTGCCCGACCTGCTACGAAGCCCATGCGCCGCAGGCCTTGGCCACCATCGCCCGCATCCAGCCCGGACTCGAACACCACGGCCGCCGGCCGCATGACGCCGCCGCCGACCGCGAGGCCAAGCTGGCCAAGGCCCGCCTGCTCCTGAAGTCCGCCCTCAAGGAAGAGGATTACGAGACCGCCGCCGTCCTCCGCGACCAGATCGCCGAGCTCGAAGCCGGCCTCCCCGGCGCCAAGCCCTGACCTTTAGGATGAAGCCCGTAGCCCTGCTGACCAACGACGACGGCATCAACGCCGCGTTCCTCCACGCCTTGGTGGCCGCCTGCGTGACCGAAGGTTTCGACGTCGTCGTCGCCGCCCCTTCGGGGGAACGCAGCTGGATCGGCCGGGCGTTCAGCCGCCACCGCGAAGTCACCCTCGCCGATTACCCGAACCTCGGCCGCCAGGCCTGGTCGATCGACGGCACTCCGTCGGACTGCGTCAACATCGCCCTCGGCCACCTCCTGCCGAACAAGCCCGACGTGGTCATCTCCGGCCTCAACATCGGCTTCAACGCCACCATGCCGCTCTGCCTGAGCTCGGGCACCCTGGCCGGGGCGACCGAAGGCACCGCCTGGGGCCTCCCGGCCGTGGCCTGCTCCCTCGACCTCGAGCAATCGATCTTCGAACAAGTCCATCGGAATTCGTCCGTCTGCCCGCCGGCCCTGCGCCCGCCCCTCGAGGCCGCCTGCCGCCACGCCGCCCGCTTCGCCAAAGGGCTGGTCGGCCAGCCCTGCCGCGGCCTGCACGTCCACAGCCTGAACTATCCCGCGACGGTCACCGACGGCACCGCCATGGAACGGACCACGCCGGCCTTGGTCCGCCACGGCTCCCTCTTCAAGCGCTCGGCGCAAGGCTTCTCGTTCGCCTGGAACGACGGCGAGAACCTCAGCGCCGACAAACGATCAGACCTCGCCGTGTTGGAGCGAGGCCTGATCAGTCATACGGTCTTCGACTTCGGCGGCACCGCGCCGCTCTGAGCCGGCTCAGTGGCTGTGGCCGTGATCGTGGCCATGACCATGATCATGGTCA
>RGES01000219.1 GCA_009917805.1 Verrucomicrobiota bacterium | reverse complement strand
GCGAAGCAGCGTCGCATCGGGTTGTCAAAGTTTTCGCAGGAATCGTTCATTCTTTACAAAGGGCGGGCCAGGGACACGGCGTTGAACGCATGCCGCAGGGCGGGATTCGAGCCGCGGATTGCCTGTGAGAGCGGCGAACTGGAGACGATCCGGTCTCTCGTGGCGGCGGACCTGGGCATCGCGTTGCTCCCCGAGCTCGCCGCACGTGGCTCGGTGCCAGGCTGCGCGGTTGTCCGCCTAGGCGGGAGTCCGCTCCGCCGTTCCGTGGCCTTGCTTCAGCGGCGTAATCAGGAGCTTTCTCCCTCGGCCCAGTCGTTCCGCCGGCTGCTGATCGGCGAGGCTGGGGTGTAGCCGACGAAATCGCCCCTTGAAGGCTGGGGTTAAGTCCTTCTGATGGGCTTATCCCCATGCACGACGCCAAAGATACCCGCGACGCGATCACCAAGGGCATGCAGATGACCCTGCTGGCCGGTTTCCTCGGCTGGATGATGGACGGCTATGAGCAGGCGCTCTTCCCGACGCTCGCCGGCCCGGCGCTCAAGAGCATGGTCCCTGCCGACGTCGCCGCGCTCGGCGCCAAGGACATCAACGGATGGGTCGGCGGCTGGATGGGCATCATCACCTCGGCCTTCCTCGTCGGTGCCGCCCTGGGCGGAGCGGCCTTCGGTTGGCTCGGCGACCGCATCGGTCGCGTGAAGGCGATGTCCTTCAGCATCCTGTTCTACTCGATCTTCAGCGGCGTGTGCTATTTCGCCACGGATCCCACGCACCTCGCCGCGGCCCGTTTCATGGCGGCGCTCGGCATGGGCGGCGAATGGGCGCTCGGCGTCGCCCTCGTCATGGAGGCCTGGCCGGAACGGCATCGCTCCAAGATGGCCGGCGCCATCGGCATGGCGGCGAACCTCGGCATGGTCCTCGTCGGCTGCATGGCGCTGGCTTATCCGGCCGATGGCTCGTCCTGGCGCATCCACTTCCTCATCGGCGCCTCGCCGGCGATCCTCACCTTGCTGATCCGTCTCTTCGTCCCCGAATCCGAAAAGTGGGAGCGTTCCGCCGCCAAGGAGGCCGCCGCCGTCGCGCCGTCCCGTTCCAAGATCGGCGAAGTGTTCGGCCGCGAGCTCTGCGGCACCACGGTCGCGGGCATCCTGATGGTCTCGGTCGTCTTCGTCGGCACCTGGGGCGCGGTGCAGTGGATCCCGCTCTGGATCGGTGACCTCGCCGGACCCGATAATCCCCGCGCCAAGGCCTTGGCGATGGTGATCGTCTCGGTCGGCGCCTGTTGCAGCACCTTCGTGGCCCCCTTGCTCCTCGCCGGCCTGCGCCGTCGCCTCGGCTACCAGCTACTCTGCCTGTTCGCGCTGTTCGCCACGGTCTGGATCTATCGCACGCCGGCCGATTGGAGCGGCCCCAAGCTCTTCGACATCTTCCCGTGGGTGATGGCGCTCAAGGTCTTCACGCTCGGGATGGCGGCCACGGCTTTCTTCGGTTTCTTCCCCCTCTATCTGCCGGAACTCTTCCCGACCCGCGTCCGCGCTACGGGGCAGGGCATCTGCTACAACACCGGCCGTCTGGTCGCGGTCCCGTTCGTGCTGCTCAGCGGCAAGCTCGTGGCGACCCTCGGGGGTTACCAGCAGGCCGCGGCCGCCATCACGCTGGTCTATGGCTTCGGCCTGCTTGTCGCGTTCCTCGGTAAGGAGACTTCCGGCCAGGCCCTGCAGGACTGACCGCCGATGAATCCTCGCGACGTCCAGATCCGCGCGGTGCGCTGGCATGCCTTGCCGGTGACCCTCCGCCTTCCCCTTAAGTTCGGCCACGAGACCCTCACGAGCGTAGTCTGCGCCCGCGTCTGCGTCACGGTCGAGAAATCCGACGGTTCGCGTGCCGAAGGGTGGGGCGAGACCCCGCTCAGCGTGCAGTGGGTCTGGCCTTCGCCGGTGCCTTACGACGTCCGCCTGAAGGCCCTGCAGGATTTCTGCGACACGCTCACCGAGGCCTACGCGGCGTTCGGCGCCCGCGGCCATGCGATGGAGATCGGCCATGACTTCCTCGAGGAGGCGCTGCCCGGCGTCCTGAAGAAGTTCAATGCAAGCCTGCCCGCCGGCGTCGCCCTTCCGACGCTCGCGGCGCTCGTCTGCTGCTCACCCTTCGACCTCGCCCTGCATGACGCCTACGGTATCGCCCACGGCGTGCCGACTTACTCGACCTACTGCGCTCCGTGGATGAATCGCGACCTGTCGTCGTTCGTCACGCCCGCCGCCGATGCGAAGGACGTCTCCTTCGCGGGCCGCCATCCGGCCGACTATTTCCGCGCCCCCGTCACGACCAAGCTCCTGGCCTGGCACCTCGTGGGCGGCCTGGACTACCTGACGCTCGCCGAAGCCGGCGCGAACAAGGTCGCCGACGGTTATCCGTCCTCGCTCGACGAATGGATCAAGGCCGACGGCCTCAAGGCCCTCAAGGTCAAGCTGCGCGGCAACGATGCCGCCTGGGATTTCGAGCGGCTGAAGCGCATCGCCGAGGTCGGCCTGCCGCTCGGCGTCGAACTCTTCACCGCCGACTTCAATTGCACGGTGATGGATCCGGCCTACGTGAACGGCGTCCTCGACCGCGTGAAGGCCGAGCTGCCCGAACTTTGGAAGCGACTCAGCTACGTCGAGCAGCCGTTCCCGTATGAGCTCGAGGAACATCCGATCGACGTCCACTCCGTCAGCCAGCGCATGCCGCTCTTCCTCGACGAAAGCGCGCACGACTGGCGCATCGTCCGCCTCGGCCGCGAACTCGGTTGGACCGGCGTGGCCCTCAAGACCTGCAAGACGCAGACCGGCGCGCTCCTCAGTCTCTGCTGGGCCCGCGCCCACGGCATGCAGCTGATGGTGCAGGACCTCACCAATCCCATGATGGCGCAGATGACGCACGTCCTGCTCGCCGCCCATGCCCCGACCATCGCCGGCGTGGAGACGAACGGCATGCAGTTCTATCCCGCCGCCTCCGCCGCCGAGGCCAAGGTCCATCCGCTCCTCTATTCCCGC
>RGES01000218.1 GCA_009917805.1 Verrucomicrobiota bacterium | reverse complement strand
TTCGAACCCCAGTTACCTCAGTGAAAACGAGGTGTCCTGGACCGGGCTAGACGAAGGAGGCGGTCGGTGGAAGTGAGGAACGTAGGAACGAAGTCCCACTGGTCAAGTTTTTAGAAAAGCCCCATCCCCTCCCCCTCCGCGGGCCGATCAACGGCCGAAGAGGCTACGGTCTTCGTAGGGATCCTTGGCCTTGCCGTCCGATTTCAGCCCGTGCGCCTGCTGCTGCTTCATGCCGAACCAAGCCGCCCAGGCGGCCGACGCCACGAACAGGATCAGGAAGATCCGGATGGCCAGCTTGCGCTGCGGGGACGGCTCAGGGACATCGCTCATTTCTAATATAATGGGACATTTAATGAGGCTTGGCAACCCCGCGGGGTTTTTTACATATGTGCTTACCCCCTAGTCTTACCCCCTCCCTGATTCTGCATGAGCCCCAAGCAGAAGCCACTGGTGGTCATCATTGAAGACGATCGTAGCCTCGCCGCCACGCTCGCCGATCAACTCCTGAACGCCGGCCTCTCCACCCAAGTCTTCCACAAAGGCGCCACCGCCCTGAAGTTCGTCGGAGAGTCGTACGTGCACCTCGTGCTGCTGGACCCGAACCTGCCGGACCTCGACGGCCTCGCGGTGCTCGACAAGATCCGGCGCCTGAGCCATTCGCCCGCGGTCATCTTCCTTTCCGCGCAACGCGAAGGCCACCACGTCGCGCAGGCGCTCGAAGCCGGCGCGGATGATTTCGTCGGCAAGCCGCACCACCCCGACGAACTCGTCGCGCGCATCCGCGCCGTCCTCCGCCGCAGCGAGACCGCGGGCGACAGCCGCCTCACCGGCAACGCCGCGCTCGGCACCAACGTGTTCCTCTTCAACGGCGCCGAAGTCCATCCGGAGCGGCTCGAGATCGTCTTCGCCGGGAACAAGAAACGGAAGCTCGGGCGCAAGGAGCTCGGCATCCTCTACCACCTGCACGCGAATCCCGGCGTCATCATCAGCCGCCACAGCCTGATCCACGCCGTCTGGGGCGTGCACGCCGACATCCGCAGCCGCTCGCTCGACCAGTACATCGCCAAGATCCGCGACGCCTACGCCGACCACGGCCGGGCGCTCGACTGCCTGCGCACGATCCACGGCATCGGCTACTGGTACGAGCCTTCCACCGCGGTCGGCGGCGACAAGGCCGGGAAAAAGACCCGTCGGGCTTGATTACCCGGCGAAGGCCCGCATTGATACCGGCATGAACATCCGGTGTTACCTCAAACCCAGCTGCGGCTGGAGCAACGGCGTCCGCGCGATCATGGCCAAGTACGCCCTGACCTACCAGGACGTGGACATCATCAACAACCCGGCGAACTACGCCGAGATGGTGGAGAAGAGCGGCCAGCGTCTCTCCCCGTGCGTCGAGATCGACGGCGTGATGCTGCCGGACATCTCGGGCGCCGAAGTGGAGCAGTATCTCCTCGCGAACAAGCTCGTGGTCCCGAACGACAAGGCTCCGGCCGTGCCGATCGACGCCCCGTGCACCGACGCCGAGCACGAGAAGATGCGGGTGAAGACGATCCGGTTCTTCTGAAGGTGAATTCAGGTCTCGGGTCTCGGCCGTCGGGAGCCAGGTACAGGTGCTCAGGTTCGGGCACAGGTTCAGGACTTGAATTTCCCCGCACCCGCACCTGTACCTGATCACCCGCACCTGAGACCTGAGGGCCGAGACCTGTGACCCGAAATTGTCTTCACGTTTGCACCTTTGCACGGGCCGCAGGCCGATTTGCACTTTTGCACCTTCGGCGCTCGGCTATCCGCCAACCGCTATCCGCCCAACGCTAAAACTATTTACTCACCCTTCCCCGCCGCGAAATCGGCGAGCGAGTCGGCGACCCACTGGCGTTGTTCGGCGCTGAGCTCGGGGAAGATCGGGACGCTGAGGACTTCGGCGGAAAGCAGCTCGGCGACGGGTACGCTGTCGGCGCCGCGGTAATTCTGGCCGGCGAAGCACTGCTGACGATGCAGGGGGATCGGGTAGTAGATCTCGCAGGCGCCGGCCGCCGGGCACGCGCAACGTGAACTGGTTCCAGATGCCCTGGCCCGAGAAGTCGACCGGCAGCAGGAGCTTCGCGGCCTTGTCGGCCCCGGGGCGGTTCTCGGCGATGCCCGCGCGACCTTTGAGGGCGGCGTGGTAGAAGTTCGCATTGCCCGCGCGCGCGCAGTTGTACTCCGGCAGGTGCGGCAGCTTGATGTGGAGCAGCGCGGCCTGGAGCGGATCCATGCGGAAGTTCGCGCCGACCTCGCGGTGAAAATACTTCGGCTGCATGCCGTGGACGCGCAGGATGCGGGCGCGCTCGGCGAGGGCGTCGTCCTGCGTGGTGACCAGGCCGGAGTCGCCCATGCCGCCGAGGTTCTTGGACGGGAAGAAGCTCGTGGCGCCGAAGTCGCCGGACGACATCGTGCTGCGGCCCTTCCAGCGGGCGCCCATCGACTGGGCGGCGTCCTCGATCACCCGGATCTTGTGGGCGGCGGCGAAAGCCTCGAGGGCGTCGAGGTCGCCCGACTGGCCGAAGAGGTGCACCGGCATGATCGCGCGCGTGCGCGGACCGACCTTCCGGGCGGCATCGGTGAGGTCGATGTTGAAATGGTGCGGGTTGACGTCGACCCAGACCGGGGTCGCGCCGAGGCGGGCGACGGAACCGGCGGTCGCGAAGAAGGTGAACGACGGGAGGAGGACTTCGTCGCCTTCGCCGATGTCGAGCGCCATGAGCGCGAGCAGGAGCGCGTCGGTGCCGGAGGAGACCCCGAGGGCGTGCTTCACGCCGAGGAAGGCGGCGCAGTCCTTCTCGAAGGCCTCGAGACGCGGGCCCATGATGAACATGTTCGAACGGAGCACGTCGCGGAAGGCGGTCTCGAACTGGGCCTCGAGGGCGCGGTTCTGCGGGCCGAGATCAAGGAGCGGGACGTTCGTCATGGCGCGGGAGGGTTTTCCCACCGTCCGCCCTCACGGGCAACATCATTCAGCCGAGCGACGGGAGCGCAGGACGAGGAAGA